>JAEZAL010000062.1 GCA_023427705.1 Bacillota bacterium
ATATTGAAAAATTAACTAAAGCTGAAATAGATTTTATTAAGGCTATCTATAAAGAAAAAGAATACTCATCTTTTATTTTTATATTAAATAGTGAGCTAAATAATAAAGAAAATTCCTGGTTGATAAAAGGAAGAAAGTTTAATACTTTAGGTGTTGATGTAAAGGGTAAAAGCTTTAGTTTCAAATTAAAGTTTGAAAAGAAAAAGAAAGTAGTTAATACAATAGAATAATTTGAATATATTAACTTAAAAAATAGGGAGGTAGTAGAATTTAATATAGATACTGCTTCTAGCAATAAGGAAATATTCGATAATGATAACACCATATATAATGAGGATGATTTAATAGATTTACCTATGTTTAGCAATATAGCAGCAGGTAATCCAATTGAGATAAATGATAATATAGAAGGAACTTTCTATTTACCTAAATATTGGCTTGAAAGAGGAAAAGATACTTTTATTTTAAGAGTAAAAGGGGACTCAATGGTTGATAAAAATATTTGTGATGGAGATTTAGTAGTAATTAAAAAGCAAGCAAATGCAAATCACAATGATATAGTAGCTGCTAATTTAGATGGGGAAGCAACTTTAAAAACATTAAATTTAAATAGTGAGAGTACTAAGTTAATGCCGGCAAACTCATTATATTCACCAATAGAGTTAGCAAATAGGGATGTTTCAATATTAGGTGTAGCAATAGGAGTAATTAAACAGGAGATAAGCTAAGCTTATCTCTTATTTTTATGTAAATATTTCCCAGAAAATAATTGACATAATATTTTTATTAAATGAATAAAATTTCATTAAGGGGGGAGAGAAAATGGATATTAATCTTTTGGAAGAAACCAAAAAGAAAATTACAGATAATATTAATTATGCAAAAAAATTAAATTTAAGAAAAGTTTCAGCTGTTCTTGTATTTAGTGAAGAGGAAATACAAAAAGAAATTTTATCTTGGCTTATTTATGAAAGCTATAAGGTGTCCTTAATCAAAGATGATGTGAATATTCTAACAATAGAATGGTAAAAAATATATTGTTAAGTTATTGACAATGTTATCCAAAGTGATATAATAAACCATATATTAATCCATATTGTAATAAAATAAACAATATAGTCATTTAAATAATTCAAAATAGCAAGATAAAGGAGCTTAATTAGCTCCTTTATCTTTGCTATTTTTTTCTTTATTAGACTTTTCTGATTTCATTTCCCAATGTATTATTAAAGTAAGGAATCCTCTTAAAAGTGTTATTGATCCTAAAAATATTAGCTGTTCCATACTTCTAACAATAACTGTTTTAAGTATTTCTGCAGCAAGCTTAAACTCTAGGGCTTTTGCCATGGAATTTGCATATTCCCACTTTAATGGATAATCTGTTTTATTAATTAATGAATTTATATAATGATATAATGCTTTAATAGATCCTATGCATATAACCAAGATGCCTATTAATTCAAGTATGTTAACTAAAGTAGGGACTATATTTTTTATAAATGTTTCTAACATAATTAACACCAACCTAATTTTTTATATTATTTATTATTTCAATAAAACATAAAAAAATAAGCAGAATTACATAATTAATGAATAAATAATAAATAAAAATAAAAAATAATATATAATAAAAGTAAATTATGGATTTTGGAGAGTAAAAATGATAATTAATAAAGATTTTTATCAAAAAGGCGCAATAGAAATTGCTAAGAGTATTTTAGGAGATTATCTTATAAGAGAAATTGATGGAAAAAAAATAAAATCTATGATAGTTGAAACTGAAAGTTATATTGGTTCTTCAGATAAAGCTTGTCATGCTTATAATTACAAAAAGACTGAAAGAACAAAACCTCTTTTCGAAGAAGGAGGCATATCCTATGTATATTTTATTTATGGTTTATACCATTGTCTTAATATAGTAACTAATGTAAAAGATGAGCCGGAAGCAGTTTTAATAAGAGCTGTGGAACCATTAGATAATTTTAACTATATTGCTAATGTAAGATTTAATAAAGATTATGAAGAACTAAGTAAAGCTCAAAAAAAGAATTTAACTAATGGTCCATCAAAGCTATGTAGTGCATTAAGCATTACGAAAAAGGATAATTATAAAAAATTATATTTAGAAGGAGATTTATATTTAGAACATAATCCAAATAAGAACTTTGAAATAGTTGAGACAACAAGAATAGGTATTGACTATGCAGAAGAAGCTAAAGATTTTCTGTGGAGATTCTATATTAAAGATAATATCTATGTTTCGAAAAAATGAATATTTATGATGATTTGTATAAAACTAATAATGATTTTAATTAAGGAGGTTTAAATATGAGATTAAAAAAATCGTTATTAGTAATTTGTGCACTATTTATATTTTCATTTGCTTTAATAGGTGCAGCAGAACCTGAAAAAGCAACAAATCCTAAAAGCCCAGTAGTTATTGGAGAAGTGTTAAATGTAGAAAAAAGTGAAGATGGAAAATCTATAAAAATAACTGTTGATGGCTATATAAAGGATAAAGAAGTAAATAAAATTAAGATAGTAGGTATAATTGATGATACTACTAAGGTTATGAACTCTGCCAATGATAAAAAAGAAAACATTGAATTAAAAAAGGGTGATTTAGTTTATATGAGAGTAAATGAAGCTATGACTAAATCTAATCCACCACAAACTTTAATAAAAAGAATATTTGTTACAAAGAATAAATAGTAAAATTTAATATTTATAAGTATAATATAAATAAATGGAGGATGGAAAGATGAATAAATATAGCAAAGATGAATTGAAAAATAGATTAACTGAAGAACAGTATAAGGTTACTCAAGAAAATGGTACTGAACCACCTTTCGTAAATGAGTATTTTGATAATTTTAAAGAAGGAATATACGTAGATATAGTATCTTTAGTACCTTTATTTATATCAGACGATAAGTTTGATTCAGGATGTGGTTGGCCAGCTTTTGCTAAGCCTATTGATAGAAAATTAATTAATGAAAAAATTGATAGAAGTCATGGAATGATAAGAACAGAAGTTAGAAGCAGTTCTTCTGATTCTCATTTAGGACATGTA
>JAEZAL010000074.1 GCA_023427705.1 Bacillota bacterium
CCTGCAATATCATAATCACCTTCTTTATAAAAACCTGGCATTTCGGCAGTTTCTCCACAGATTAATGCACAATCAGAATGAAGACACCCTTCTGAAACACCTTTTACTAAATCTGCTGCTACCTCTGCTTCAAGCTTTCCACATGCTATATAATCCAAAAAAAATAAAGGCTTAGCTCCATGGCATAAAATATCATTAACACACATAGCTACGCAATCTATACCAACGGTATCATATTTTTTAGTTTTAAATGCAATATCAAGTTTTGTTCCTACTCCATCTGTTCCCGATACTAAAACTGGCTTTTTATACCCTTCTGGAAGCTCAACCATTCCTGCAAAGCTACCAAGTCCATTCAATACATATTCATTTATAGTCTTACTTGCATATTCTTTTATTAATTTTACTGATCTATATCCCTCTTCTATATTAACTCCTGCTTCTTTATAAGTTATCATTTAACACACTACCTTTCAGAGTTATTTTGCTCCTTCTATTGGAGTTGCTACTGGATAAATACCATTAAAGCATCCAACACAATATCCACAATCCTTTTTGAAGCATTTATAAATTCCTTCCATACTTAAATATCCAAGTGTATCTGCTCCTATAACTTCTCTAATTTCTTCTATAGATTTTTTTGCTCCAATTAATTCACTTCTATATGGAGTATCTATACCAAAATAACATGGAAATTTTACTATTGGAGAAGCAACTAAAAAATGTACTTCTTTAGCTCCTGCTCGTCTTAAGGAATCCACTAAATACTTTGAAGTTGTTCCTCTTACTACAGAATCATCAATTAATATAACTCTTTTACCATTTATATTTACTTTTAATGGATTTAACTTAACTGCTACAGCTTTTTCTCTAATTTCTTGAGATGGAGTTATGAAGGTTCTACCTACATATCTATTTTTTATAAAACCTGTGTCATAGGGTACTCCTGATGCTTTGGAGTATCCAATAGCTGCTGGTATACCTGAATCAGGAACAGCTACAACTATATCTGCATCTATTTTATATTCGTTATATAACTCTTCACCAGCTCTTACTCTTGAATAATGAACATCAAGTCCATCTATAGTAGAATCTGGCCTAGCAAAATATATATATTCAAAAGCACAAGTTTGACATTGAGTATTTTCAGAATACTTATAAGATTTAATTCCATTACTATCTATTATTATAATTTCACCTGGCTCTATATCTCTAACCAATTCTGCCCCTATTGCATCTAATGCACAACTTTCTGATGATAAAACATATCCATCTTCTATTTTCCCAAGACATAAGGGTCTAATTCCATGGGGATCTCTAACACCAATAAGCTTATCTTCAGTTAATATGACCATTGAAAAAGATCCTCTTACAGCTTGAATAGCATCAAATATAGCTTTTTCTATTCCCTTTTTAGCTCCTCTTGCTATAAGAGTAGCTATAACTTCAGAATCTATAGAAGTTTGAAAAATGTGTCCCCCATCTTCCAATAGTTCTCTTATTACATCTGCATTTACCAATGTTCCATTATGAGCCATAGCTATTGACCCAAGCTTTGACTGGCTAAGTAATGGCTGAGCATTTTCAATTCTGGTATCACCACAGGTTGAATATCTAACATGGCCAATTCCTATACCCCCTTTAAGCTTAATTAAACTTTCCTTAGTGAAAGCTTCCGTAACAAGACCCATACCTTTGTGAATATCAATTCCCTCTCCATTTGAAACTGCTATTCCTGCACTCTCTTGTCCTCTATGTTGTAATGCATATAATCCATAATAAATCATAGACGAAACATCAATAGATTTATTTGAATATATCCCAAAAACACCACATTCTTCTCTAAATTTATCATTACTAAGATCAAAATCCAATTTAGAGTTCAAAAAAACACCCCCTATAAATAATATGAAGAATGTAAAATGTAGAATGTAGAATTATTGATGAAACTCAGCATCGCTGAGTTTCTTAATTAAATTTTATAATTCAACTATAGTTGAATTATTTCATTAATTTTACATTTTTCATTATTCATTTTACATTGTGAATTAGCAAATTAATTATGCATTATGCATTTCTATGCATTGTTTCCTATTCTGTTTAATATCTCCACATATGCATCTTTCACATTTCCAAGGTCTCTTCTAAACCTATCTTTATCTAGCTTTTCTCCTGTAGTTGCATCCCAAAATCTACATGTATCTGGTGATATTTCATCTGCTAATAAGATTTCTCCATTATATCTACCGAATTCTAATTTAAAATCTATAAGTCTTATATTTTCTTTAATGAATACTTCTTTTAATATTTCATTAATCTTAGAAGTAATTTCATATATTTTTTCTAATTCTTGGAATGTAGTTGCCCCTATGCCCACTGCGTGATAATCATTAATTAATGGATCTCCAAGTGAGTCATCTTTGTATGATAATTCAAAAACTGTTGTTTTCAATTCATATCCTTCTTTTAATCCTAACCTTTTAGCCATTGACCCAGCTGCTACATTTCTAACTATAACTTCTAATGGAACTATCTCAACTTTCTTACACAGTTGTTCTCTTTCATTTAATTTTTTAATAAAATGTGTTTTAATTCCCTTTTCATTTAATATTTCAAATATCATTGAAGTTATAGAATTATTTAACTCTCCTTTATCTTCTATTTGTCCTTTTTTTTCTCCATTAAAAGCTGTAGCATCATCTTTGTAATAAACTATTACTTCATCATCATTATCTGTAGCATATATCTTCTTTGCTTTTCCTTCATATAGCATTTCTAATTTTTTCATTATAAATCTACCCCTTGTCCATTTTCTTCTATAAATTTCTTTTTCATATCTAATCTAAATTCTTTTAATTTTTCTCTTAAAGATTCGTCCTTTATAGCAAGCATTTGAACAGCAAGCATACCAGCATTGTAACTATTATTTATTCCTACTGTAGCTACAGGAATTGATTTAGGCATTTGAACTATTGAAAATAAAGAATCTAATCCTTCAACAGCCCCGTTAATTGGAACTCCTATAACTGGCATAGTTGTTTGAGCAGCTATAACACCTGGTAAATGAGCTGCAAGACCAGCACCTGCAATAACTACCTCGCATCCAATTTCTTCTGCTTCCCTTAATGTTTCAGTTAATTTTTCAGGAACCCTATGTGCAGATAATATATATGCTTGAAATTTAACATCAAACTCTCTTAAACAATTTGCAGCTCCCTTCATTACATCAGTATCAGATTTACTTCCAAAGAATATTGCTACTTTCATTTTAAAACCACCCTTTTATTAATTGATTATTCATAATATTTTACGCCTGCTTTAAATATCTTTTGATCGAAGTTTCCTGGTATATTTTTATAAATATTCTCTCCTATTCTTTCTGAATGCCCCATCTTACCAAGTATTCTTCCATCTGGACTTGTTATTCCTTCTATTGCTAACATTGAACCATTAGGATTGTATGGCATATCCATAGCTATATTTCCTTCTAAATCAACATATTGAGTTGCTATTTGTCCATTTGCTTCTAAGTTTTTTAGTAAATCTTTTGGTGCTACAAATCTTCCTTCTCCATGAGAAATAGCAACTGAATGTATATCTCCAACCTTCACTTCACTAAACCATGGTGATTTATTTGATGTAATTCTTGTTCTAACAATGGAACTCATATGTTTATTAATTTCGTTATAAGTTAATGTAGCCATATTTTCTTCTATATCAACTATTTCTCCATAAGGTACTAGTCCTAACTTAATAAGTGCTTGGAAGCCATTGCATATACCTAGCATTAATCCATCTCTATTTTTAAGTAAGTCCATTACAGCATCTTTAATTCTTTCATTTCTAAATACATTTGCTATAAATTTACCTGATCCATCCGGTTCATCACCAGCTGAAAATCCTCCTGGTAGCATTATAATTTGACTTTTTCTAATTGCTTTTTCCATATTTAAAATAGATTCCTTCAAAAGCTCTTTGTTCATATTATTAAAAATTAATTCAGTAACTTCTGCCCCTTCTCTTTTAAAAGCTCTAGCACTATCATATTCACAATTTGTACCTGGAAATACTGGTATGAAAACTCTTGGTTTAGCTATCTTAATTATTGGTTTCTTCACTTCTTTAGTTTCAAATAAATTTGTTTTAATAGTTTCATTTTTCTTTTCAGTTTTTATTTTAAAAACTTTTGATAGTTTTTCTTCTAATACCTCTTCTAAAAAGTCTATATCAAAGTTAATATCATATTTATTAAAAATTATAGCCCCATTTTCTATTGTTCTACCTATTACTTTATAAGCACAACCTTCAAATTCTTTATCTATTTCCACTTCTTTTTTAACTTCCAATAATAAGCTTCCATAGTTTATTCCGAACAGTTCTTCTTTACTTAACCCTTCAATTTCTACCCCAATTTTATTTCCTAAAGACATTTTTGTTATTGCTTCTACTAATCCCCCAACTTTTATAGACGAAGCAGATATAACTTTCTTATCTAAGATTAAATTATACAGTCTATCTAAATTATTCTTGAACTTATCAACCTTTAATGTCATATCATTATTTTTTTCTGCTATTAATAATACTAATTTAGAATTTACATTTTTAAACTCTGGAGAAATAATATTTGCTGACTTTTCAGCAGCTACTGCAAATGCAACAAGTGATGGTGGAACATCTATTTCTCCAAAAGTCCCTGACATAGAATCTTTTCCTCCAATTGCTGGTATTCCTAAATCCATTTGAGCTTGATACGCCCCAAGTAAAGCTGCAAATGGTTTTCCCCATTTCGTTTCATTTTTCCCTAATCTCTCAAAATACTCTTGTAATGTAAGTCTTACCTTTTTATAATTCCCACCCATAGCTGAAAGCTTTGTTATAGCCTCAATAATTGAATAATATGCCATATGATATGGACTCCACATTCCCATTTTGGGGTTAAATCCAAATGTCATTAATGTAGCATCTTTACTTTCTCCATTTAAGACTGGAATCTTTGCTGCCATCCCTTCTGATGGTGTCTTTTGATATTTTCCACCAAAAGGCATAAGTACTGTTCCAGCACCAATTGTTGAATCAAATCTCTCTACTAACCCTTGTTGTGATGCTACATTTAAATTTCTTAATGTGTTAATCCACTCTTCTTTTACATTTAAATCTTCCTTAATTAAGAAAGGATATTTTTCTGGAGCTTTTACTTTTACATTTGTAGTCTGCCTTGCTCCATTAGTGTCTAAAAATTCTCTTTTTATATCAACTATTTTTTTACCTCTCCAAAACATCCTAAGCCTTTCTGAATCTGTGACAACAGAAACTTTAACAGCTTCTAAATTTTCTTCCTTAGCTAAATCTATAAACTTCTCCTCATTTTCTTTGCTAATTACTACTGCCATTCTCTCTTGTGATTCAGAAATTGCAATTTCAGTTCCGTCTAATCCTTCATATTTTTTAGGCACCTTATCTAAATCTATATCTAATCCTCTAGTTAATTCACCAATTGCTACAGATACTCCACCTGCCCCAAAATCATTACACCTTTTTATCATTCTAGTTACTTCTTTATTTCTAAATAATCTTTGAATTTTTCTTTCTGTTACTGGATTTCCCTTTTGGACTTCTGTACCACATTCATTTATGGACTCTTCAGTATGTTCTTTTGAAGATCCAGTTGCTCCTCCTAAACCATCTCTACCAGTTCTTCCCCCCAATAAAATTACAATGTCTCCTGATTTAGGCTCTTCCCTAACTACATTTTTCACAGGTGCTGCTGCTATTACAGCTCCAATTTCCATTCTTTTTGCAACATAATTTGGATGATAAACTTCAGCAACTTGTCCTGTAGAAAGTCCTATTTGATTTCCATAAGAACTATATCCATGAGCCGCTCCTAGTGTTATAGTTCTTTGAGGAAGTTTTCCCTTTAAAGTATTTTCAACACTAACTGTTGGATCTGCACATCCAGTAACTCTCATAGCTTGATATACATATGTTCTTCCTGATAAAGGATCTCTAATAGCTCCACCAAGACAGGTAGCTGCACCTCCAAAAGGTTCAATTTCCGTAGGATGATTATGTGTTTCATTCTTAAACATAACTAAATAATCTTCATTTCCATTATTAGTTTCAATATTAACCTTTATTGAACATGCATTAATTTCATCTGAAATATCTAAATCATCTAAAAACCCTCTTCTTCTCATTTCTTTCATTGTGATAACAGCAATATCCATAAGAGTTTTATCTTTATCATTCTCTCCATATACAAAATCTCTTGATTTTAAATATGCATTGTATGATTTCACTATTGGATTTGTATAAATCCCCTCTTCAATACTTATATTTTCTATTGCTGTAGAAAAAGTAGTATGTCTACAGTGATCTGACCAATAAGTGTCTATAACTTTTATTTCTGTAATACTTGGATCTCTTTCTTCTTTTTTAAAGTAATCTCTTATAAGTTTAATATCTTCTAAACTCATAGCTAATCTCATATCTCTATGTAAACTTTCTATTTTATCATCATTCAAATTTATAAATCCCTTTAATATATCTACATCATTTGGTTCTAGTGATTTAGATGATAACTCTAAGTTATCTATATCAACCTCTTTAGAATCTACAGGATTTATATAATATTTTTTTATTTTATTAACTTCCTCTTTAGTTAAACTCCCCTTTAAGACTATGATTTTTGTCCATTTAACTTTAATCTTTTCCCCAAAAGTTAATATTCTATAACATTCTTCAGCAGAATCTGCTCTTTGATCATATTGGCCTGGTAAATATTCAACTGCAAATGCAATTTCATCTTGTTCTAAATTAAATTTATCCTTATGCAACTTATCTACTGTTCTTTCTGAAAAAATTGTATGAAGAGATTTTTCATAGTCTTCTTCATTACTTTGTTCTAATGTATATTTATTAATTAGTCTCACCGAACTTAAAGATTTTACCCCTAAATTATTTTTAAAATCTTCAAGTAAACTTTCACCTTCCACAATGTATTCCTTCTTTTTATCTACAAATATACATTTAAGCATAACTTTTATACCTCCCAATATAACAAGATGGATTAAGCGAATATTATTTTTAATTTATATAAAATATTTCGTGTTTTATACATTAAGATTAGCATTTAAATATAACTATGTCAATATTAAACTTTAAATCAACATAATAATTCGTAAACATCCGAACATTGTGCTATTTATAGTAAGTTATTTTTCGAGTTTTCTCATACTTCTTTTTTCCATTTTTTACTTAAAAAATTAATATAATTTTGTTATTTATTTTCTTCTTTTAGAGATACTAATAAAGAGATTAAAAAGGTGGTGTTATATATGAAAAGAAATGCAAAAGATAATTTAAGATTAAGTTTAGAAGAGCTTTGTAACTGTGAGAATCATTTAAATACTGCCTACTTAAATGCAGAAGAATCTCATAACAGAACTGAGATTCATGAGGCTCTTAGAGCTGTAAGTAGTGCTGTTGACTCTACTCAAGATGCAATAAGAAATTATAAGGACTAAAAGGAGTGTTTTTTATGGGACATAGACCTAATGCCAAAGATGAGTTAAAATTAGCATTAAATAATATTAATCATGCTCAAGAATTGTTGCATGATGCTATTAATACAGTTGAAAAGGATGAAAATAAACAAATACTACAAAACACCTTAGCTAGTGTTAATAAAGCTTTAAATGTAACTAGAACTTCTACTTATGGATATAAATAAAAAAGAAAATAAATTTTTATAAATTTAAAAGACTGTAGGTAAACCTACAGTCTCGTTAATTATCTTCTATTGTTTTGAGCTTTTCTAGCTCTTCTACAAGCTGGACATCTTACTGGTTCGTTATCGAATCCTTTTTCCTTGTAGAATTCTTGTTCTCCAACTGTGAATACGAATTCTGATCCACAATCTTTACATATTATTTTCTTATCTTCCATTTATAAACCCTCCATTTTAAAGACTATTCTAGTAATATTAATCTCTATAACGGAGAATATCATTATCTAT
>JAEZAL010000146.1 GCA_023427705.1 Bacillota bacterium
AGAACCATATTTACAAAACATCATGAATTGCTTAAATATGAGCAGTTATATGCACAGGAGATACAGAAGAATGATAAGCTAGCAAATGATTATAATGCAACTCTTCGTCTTATTGATAAAAGTATGAAGATAATCAAAGAAACTTCTTCTGATGGGATTCAGCTTGTTACTGTAGGCTCCATATCAGATGTTGGTATTTCTATTAATAATGTTGAACATGAACTTGAACAGCTTCAAATCATCTGTAATGGGGCGGAACTTTTCCCTGAAACAGATGCAAGCAAGGCAATTCTTCAAAGGTCTCAAATTATAGATTTAACATTTAAAAATAACAATAAAATGCCCGTTATGTTCTCATTAACAGAAGAAGAACAGCTCATTGCAGGAAATCAATTTATGAGGCTTTTAATTAGTCGTGCAGGTAGTTTAAAAGCCACTATTCCTTATGCAATCGGGCGTAAGAAACTTGAAGAAATAGGGCTTGAAAATGAATTTGTTGATGAACTTAAATCTGTGAATATAAATAATAATGTGTTACTAATTGATAGTTCCACTATTGATGAAGAATAATTTATGTATTGGAGGATATATGATAGAAATGCATCCAGATGAACTGTTCTCGAAGTTGTACGAGAACGCTTCTACAAGAAAAAAGAAAACACTAGAACTCATACATAACGCCTGTAAAAAACAGTCTGAGTCTGACATAAAAGATTTTTCCATTGGAACTATAGCGAGACTTATAGCAGATGAAGGTGGTCTAAGTGAACAGGCACTTAGAAACAAAAATGCAGAGGATTACAGAGCATTGATAAGCCAGTGGGCTGAATACTATAATACTAATATTAAAAAGCCTAAAAAAGAAACGACATCAACATTAAATGATGATATCTTAGCAAGTATCTCTGAACCAACAACAAGAGCACTGGTTGGTATGCTTATATCAGAGAATAAAAAGCTCAAAAGAGAAAACTCTCTACTTAAGGAACAAACAACCTTAACGATTGATATGCGTCCTATAAACGATATAAAGGGAAATAAGGATGTCGTTATAGTTGAGCCTTCTTATAATCTAACAGATACCGAAATAGATGCTCTGAAAAATGCCATATCAAACGAATTTATGAACCATCAGGGATGGACTACTGATAATTATGGCAGAGTAAAAGAAAACGGCATTCAAGTATATAAGGTAGGATATGTAACTGCCATACAAAAAATTATTAATAAAATATAAAAAACCATCTATTATCTCAAAATATTGAGATAAGAAGTTAAAATTAATTATGCTGATATATATAAACAATTATAGTTAATGTAATATATTGATTCAGTGCTGTTTCATAAATTAATTATTGAATAATGAGTTGCTTTAAAATTAATTTATTCATAAATTAATTTATGAATAATACATTGCTTGATATATAATTGCATTCATAAATTAATTTGTGAAAGGTGATTTGTAAATGGCAAGGAAAACTAAACAAATGATAATAGATGAATTAGAAGAAAAAGTTCAAGAATTAATAAATGAAAATAAATCTCTAAAAGAAATTTATGAAAGAGACACCAATCTCTTAAAAAAAGAAATTCAAAAATTACAAAGTGAAAAGGCTAACTCTCGTGGAGCAGGACGTAAACAAAGGTTTACTCAACAAGAAAAACAAATGATAAAGATGTATAGAATTCAAGGCGAAACAATAAAGAATATTGCTAATATGTTCAAATGTTCTACTGGGTTGATTCATAAATTAATTAATGAAGAATAAAAGATTTAAAATAGACCCTAAAATAAAAATATACTCAAAGAAAAAAGCTAGTTAAATTAAACCAGCTTTTAATATAGGCTATGTTTTAGAATATGTTGATAATATATATGGTGAATTTAAAAGAGCAGTGATTTCTAAATTGCTGCTCTTTAGTTCGTAATAGTTTAAAATTGTTCAACAAAACATATTATTTTTGTTTATGTTCTACAAATAAATTTATTAAGCCAATACTAAATACTAATACTCCAATTAGCATAATGAATGTATAAATCCATTTAATAATGGTTCGAATTCACCAGTTAAATTCTTCTTCAAACACGCTTATTTTTTCAATAAATCTTTCAATTTCTTTCGCATTGTTAGATCTCTTATTTTTTCAATAAATCTATTAACTTCTTCCTCATCTTTGAATGCATTAATTGGAATTATTAATTGCTTTTTATATTCAGCGGAAGTCATTGGTAATATTAATATATAGTTATCAACTACATATAATTTTACGAATATATCTAATTCTATTTCAAAGTTATTCTCATCCCAATATATAAAAATACTTTTACTATCTATTACTAATTTTTTTTCTGATAAATAATATTTATCTTTTTTACAATTCTTTATTGCTTGTTTTTTTGCAATTCTTTCTACAATTTTATTTTCAGTTTTTTTCAACCATAAGAATACTATAAATGTCATAATTACTGTATTAGTAAAAAAATAAATTAAGTTCTCTAGCTTTATTGAATAATATATTCCACTAATAAAACTAATTGAGCAAATAAAATACTTATATTTAGTACATCCATGTTTATATTGAATAAACCTTAACAAAAATTCAAAATCTTCAATAGTATTTAAATATTTTATTTCCACAAAATCACCTCTTATACAAATAACCACATAATATATTATATTTTCTCTAAATATAATTTTTAAGAAGAAATAAAAAAATGGATTTAAGTTATTTATCTGATTCTATGTATATTTCTTAAAAAAACTATATCCCTTTTTATAAAATCCTTGTTTCTCATAAAATTTATGTGCATCTTCTCTTGAAAGTCCACTGTTTAATACAACAGCAGTTACTTGCTTCATCTTACCGTATTCTTCAGCAGCTTGCATAAGTTTTCTTCCTATCCCTTGTTTTTGATACTTTTCACTAATAGATAATGCTATAATACGCATTATCTTACCTGATATTTCAAAAGCAAGTCTAATTTGTATTCCAATAAAACCAACTACCTGATTATTCTGTAATGCAATAAAGATATTGTAATTACTTTCTTCTTGCATTTGCATAATTCTATTTTTCAAATCTTCTATAGAAACCTTATATACTAATTCTAAGTTTATTAGTTTTCATATTCCTAATATATCATTTGTGCAAAATTCTCTAATCTCTATCATCATATCTCCTTCTTAAATTCCTTTTTATTATATATAATTTTATTAGGAACCATTTTTGTTAAAACAATATTTATAGACAGTTATAATAACTAATAAAATTGATGCTATAGTTAAAAATAAATTAGAAAAAATATTTATGTCTTTATATGTGCAAAGAATTATTATTTGTATTACAAAAAAATAATTGCTAACTCATATCCTAATTTTACTATTTTCTTTTTAGTTTCCATATAACTCCTCCTATTTTAATATAATTATTAAATAATTTGATACAATTACTCACTTCCTATAAATTAATTAATTCGTAATATATTTGAATTGTGTACCCCAAAATAATATATACTAACTTTCAAATAATAGAGCATTTTTGTTAATTTATGTTTAGTAACAGCAACTAATTTAAAATTATAGTAAAGGGTTATAAACCATTTTATAATAACAAGTATTTTTATCTACTATAATAGTTTCATATATATTTTTATCTAT
>JAEZAL010000213.1 GCA_023427705.1 Bacillota bacterium
TATGATATGGATATTATTAGTGATATATCTCCTAATACTTTTAAGTTTTTAGATTTAGAAGATATGGATTTAAAAGGTTTAAAGGATATGGGAGTTAAGACAATAAGAATAGATTTCGGATATGGTGAAGAAGATATAGCAAGGATGACTAAAAATAAATATGGAATTAAGGTTCAGCTAAATGCTTCTACAATAACAGAAGAATTCTTTGAAAATCTTGATAGATATTCTCCAAATTATGAAAACATAGATGCTCTTCATAATTTTTATCCAAGAATAGGAACAGGAATTTCTGAAGAATGTATGATTAATAAAAATAAACTATTAAAAGAAAAAGGTATTAAGCCTTGTGCCTTTGTTCAATCAAATAATAGGAAAAGAAGTCCACTTAAAGATGGACTACCAACTCTAGAAGATCATAGGAATAAAGAAGTAAGGGAAGCTGCTAATCACTTATTTGCATTAGGAAATACATCAGTATTTATAGGTGATTCATTACCTAGTATAAAGGAACTTAAAGATTTATCATCTTTAAATCCAGATGTTATCGAACTGGATATACAATTAAATGTTGAAGACAATGCTATTATAAGATTATTAAATGAAGTGTATTCAGCAAGAACAGATGAAGCTAGAGATGCAATTAGAGCAAGTGAAAGTAGACTAAGATTAAATGGTGATATTATTGAACCATACAATACTGTTGAAAAAAAGTATGGGGATATAACAATAGATAATAAGGATTATCTTAGATATATGGGAGAACTTCAAATACTACTAACTAATCAAGAAAAAGATAAAAGAACAAATGTAGTAGGATTTATTTTACAAAAAGATTTATATTTATTAAAATATATAAAGGGTGGCAAAAAGTTTCACTTTAATTTAAATAAATAAAGATTGTAGGGTGTGAAAATGAACATATTGCAGTATATTAAACAAAATTTTGAGAGCTTCACTGATAGGGAAAAGTCAATAGCAGAATATTTACTAAGTAATAAGAAAAGTATTATTAGTATGTCTGCAAAGGAAATTGGAGATGTTACAAATACATCTGCTCCAACTGTAGTTAGATTTTCTAAAAAGATAGGTTTTGATTCATTAAATGAAATGAAGTTACAGTTATCTATTAATTTACAAAACGATGATAATTCCGATTTTGAATATCTTCATAGTGATTTATCTACAAAGAATATAATAAGAGGAGTTAAAAGTTCTATAGATGCCATAATGAATCAAACTATTGGGGTTTTGAAGGAAGAAGAATTAGAAAAAGCTATAGAATTATTAAACAAAGCTAAGAATGTTTATATTTTTAGTGTTGGTAGTTCAAGCTTAGTTGGAATGGATTTTTATTATAAGCTAAGTAGAATAAATGTAAGATGTATAGCTCATAGTGATACCCATCTACAAATGACAGCATCAGCACTTATGGAAAAAGGTGATGTTGCAATTGCAATATCCTATTCTGGAGAGACAAAGGAAGTTCTTAAATGTGCATATAATGCAAAAAATGAGGGGATTCCTGTTATATCAATTACAAGAGCAAGTATTAGTAATACATTAGCAGATATGTCTGATATAGTATTAAGAGTTCATTTTGTAGAAAAATCCTTAAGAGAAGGAGCAATGAGTTCAAGAATTTCACAACTAGCAGTTATTGATATGTTATTTTTAGGAATGGCTAGAAATAATTTAAAAGGTATAGAAGAAAAGCTAAGAATAACTAGAACTGCAGTAGAAGATTTTAAAGTAAAATAAATAATTAGAGTTTATATAAGGTGCTGTGAATACAGTGCCTTATTTTTATGCAATTTAAATATAACCCAAAAAAATCCAAATGATTAATATTTGATTTTTATGCAAATAATAAATTTATCTGATGTAAAAGACTTGGATGAAAGGGGAATTATTTGTGAAGGATGAAGCATTAAGAAAAACTAGAAAAACTGTACTTGTAGAATTAAATGATGCCTTTAAGGGCATTCTTCATAATCATAAATACTTAAATAAACTAGTGAAGCACGGGGAGGATGTTATTCCTTCAGCAGAGTGGCTTTTAGATAATATTTATTTAATTGAAAAAGAGTTTAAAACTATAAAGCATAACTTGCCTTATAGTTATTTTGATAATTTACCTAATATAGAGTACGAGGATTTTAGTTATCCAAGAATATATTCTTTAGCAAAAGATTATATTGAGTTAAATAATAATGTTGTAAATGAAGAAGAATGTGTAAGATTTATTAATAATCAAGAAGAAGAATTTAAAATTGGTGAGTTATGGGCTTTTCCATTGATGTTAAGAATAGCTTTAATTATTAATCTTGCTTTAATAGTAAATGATATGGTAGTGCTTCAGAAACAAAGACTTGGTGCTAAAAAATTAGCTAACTTAGTTATAGATTATTATGAAAAAAATAATTTAGAAGGGCTATTAAAAAAGTTAGAAGAGAAATATCCTTTAAGTGAAAAAACACAGGAAATCCAAGAAGAAATTGAAAATAATTATATGGGAGATTCAGAAAGTTTACATGATGGATTGTTTTCTCCTGAATTTATAGATAAGTTTTTTACTATTTTAAGAGATAATTCTATAGATGATGAAAGAATATATAAATTTGCATTAAGAAGATTAAAGGGTAGCGAAAATAGTAGCTTTGATAAAGAAATAATAAAAGAACATATAAAAGAAGGAAATATAGCAACATCTATTGGAAGTAATATTAATTCCTTAAGAATAATGGATTCAGTTAATTGGAAGAGATTTTTCAATGAAACTTCAAAGGCTGAAAAACTATTAATGCAAGATCCAGCTAATATTTATAAAGATATGGATTTTGAAACTAAGGATTATTATAGACATAAAATTGAAGAGATTTCTAGAAAGATAGATATAAATGAAGTTGATTTAATAAAAACAGCTTTAGAACTTAGTAGTTTACATTTAGATAATAAAGATATTTATAAAAAACATATTGGTTATTACATAGTAGATGATGGATTAGAAGAACTTTTAAAAAGGTTTAATATAAAGAAAAAGATTAATAAGAAATTATCACAAGGTACATATATATTTTC
>JAEZAL010000226.1 GCA_023427705.1 Bacillota bacterium
ATGAAGGCTAAAGAAATTACTTTAAGTGCAATATTAATTGCTTTGACAATTGTTATTTTATACTTAAATCTGCTATTACCAATAAGTACAATAAGCATACTTACTTTAGCCTCTCTTTTAATTCCAGTGGCATTAATCAGAGGTTCAATGAAAAGTGCTATTTTAGTATATATAGCTTCATCTATTATAGGTTTTTTCATAATTCCTATAAATATAATTTTATTATACATATTATTTTTTGGAATCTATGGAATAATAAAGTTTTATATAGAAAAACTAAACAAGCTACCTTTAGAAATACCTTTAAAAATAATATTTTTTAATATAATATTCTTTTTAGGATTAAATATATTCGATACTTTTATCCCTATTGAAATAACTAAATTACCTATGGGATTATTTTGGATAATAGCTCAAATTGTTTTTTTAGTTTTTGATTATGCATTAACACTATTAATATCTTTTTATTTAGAAAGAATTCATCCTAAATTATAAAAAAGGGATAAATATCATATTCATTGTGATATTTATCCCTTCCTATATTAACTGTAATAATTCATCATTTTAATCTAAGAATGAAAATATTAATTCTAAAAGCCCTTCGGCAATTTCAGCTATAACTCCTAGTAATTTCCCCGAAGAATTACTTTTCTTCTTTTCAACATTAACTTCTCTTTTATAATTCAAATTTCTCTCACTTGGATCAGTATTATAATAATAAGCTTCATCATAAGTTTTTATTTCAACAAAAGCAATTTTATTTTCTTCAATACTCAAAATCCTATCCCCTAACAATATAATATATAATTATTTTATTCTTCTATTTTATTAAAGGTCTTTTTATAAAAAATTGTAAACACTGTTATAGTGGTTAAAGCTGCTATAATATCAGAAATAGGCTCCGCTGCTAATACAGCTGCTAATTTATTACCTTCACTAAAAATTATAGGTAATATAAATATTAAAGGTACTAATAACACTATTTTTCTTAGTAAAGCCATAATAAGCGATATCTTTGCTTGTCCTAAAGCTAAGAAAGTTTGCTGACACGCTATTTGAGCTCCAAAGATTATTATTCCACCAAAAAATATTCTAATGCTCCAAGAAGTTATTTCAACAAGCTCTGGCTTATTATTAAATATTGATACAAAGAACTCTGGAAAAATCATTAATGCTCCCCACATAATAACTGTATAAGCTAAACAGCTCGATAATAATATCTTATATGCTTTTTTAACTCTATCTATTTTTTTAGCCCCAAAATTATAGCTAATTATAGGTTGAGCTCCTTGGGATAAGCCTAAAAGAGGTAATGTTATTATTTGCATTATGCTACTCATAATAGTCATAGCTCCAACCGCTAAATCTCCACCATAGGTTTGAAGCTTGTTATTAAGACTTATTAATACTAAGCTTTCTGTAGCTTGCATAATAAAAGGAGATATTCCTAATGCGGTTATTGGTAATACAACATTAAGTTTTGGCATTAAATACTCTTTTCTTATCTTTAATATGCTATTCTTACCAAAAAGGAAAACTAGCACCCATATAGCTGATACAAATTGAGACAATATAGTTGCAAGAGCAGCACCCTTTACCCCTAAATTAAATGTAAATATTAAAATTGGATCTAAAACTATATTTATAACAGCTCCAATTACAACAGTTATCATTCCTATCTTTGCAAAACCTTGAGTATTAATAAATGGATTCATACCAAGTGCAATTTGAACAAATACAGTTCCTAATAAATAAATAGTTAAATAATCAGTTGCATATTTTATAGTTGAATCACTAGCCCCAAAAGCCCATAATAACTTTTCTTTAAAAACAAGAAATACAATTGTACAAATTATTCCAATAAAAAGCAATGTAGAAAAGCTATTACTTATTATCTTTTCAGCACCCTCATCATCTTTTTCTCCCATTTTTATTGCAGCAAGAGGTGCTCCACCCATTCCAATAAGCGCTGAAAAAGCAGAAATAATCATAATTATTGGAAAGGCAACACCTACTCCTGCCATTGCAACTTCTCCGTTATCCATTCTTCCAATGAATATTCTATCAACTATGTTATATAATACATTAACAAGTTGAGCAATAATTGCTGGAAAAGCTAAACTTACTAATAATTTACCTACAGAACCTTCTCCAAGATTCCTCTTAACTTTAATCATATATTATTCTCTCCTTTTGCAACGTATTTTTCTTTAATATACGTTTATTAATTTATTGTTATATCAGAGAATAATACTACTACCAAAAGAACAATATTTAAACAATTTCCTTGAAAAATTTAAATATTATTTACACTATTTCTTTACCAAATGGCATTAAAGATAATTTTGCTAACTTCAAAGATTGAGCTGCAAATGGTATCCCTACAATAGTAATACATAAGAATACTGCACTAATTAAATTAGCTACACATAATTCAAATCCACCAAAAATTATCCAAAATATATTTAATACCAAACTCACACCACTATCATTTGTAGTTCTTACTTCTTTTCCAAATGGAGCTAATTGCAGTCTTGCCATTTTAAAGCACTGTTTCCCTATAGGTATACCAATTATAGTTAGGCACCATAAACATCCTATAAAAAACCAGCCCATTGCATTAAAAAAACCTCCAAAAATAATCCAAATAATATTTCCTAAACAAGACAAAAAAGATCTCCCCTTTATTTATTTATTATTATATTATAAACTTCTTAATTGAACTAAAGCACAATTTTCTATAGCATTTATGTCATTATCTTTACAATAAATTAATATTTCTTCACTTTCTGCTCCTGGTTGTATTAGTACATTTTTAATACCTAATGCCTTAGCTTCTTTTAAGTATTCAATACCTAGTTTTGAGTTTATACATAAGTCTATTGCATCAATTTTATATGGAACTTCTTTAATAGTCTTATATACTCCTTCTCCACCCTTAGGATGAATCCCACTAACTTTATAACCCTTTTCTTTGAATTTATTCAATATCTTATAAGCATATTTTGATTCATTAGTCACATCACCTATAACAACCCAATTTTCTAATTTAATTAACTCTTTTATATCCATATTAACCCTCCTAATAAATTCATCTTATAGTTATAATATATACAATTATATTATAACTATCAACAAAAGTAGAAAAAATATGATTCTAGCTGTTCCGTCGCAAGCTCCTAGTCATACTATTATTATATAATAAACTTCAAAACTGAATGTTGACTTATAATATAATAAAATATATAATTGAGTATATTAAAATTATATATTTTGCTATGATTAGGAGTAGTATTATAAACTCTATACTTAAGAGAGCTGTTGGTTGCTGCAAAACAGTGTATAGACTATAAGAACTTGCCTATGAGCTTACTTGTTAAAAGCAAGTACGGGGAGTCCCCCGTTATATTTTGAGTGAGAAAATTTTATTTTCTAATAAGAGTGGTACCGCGAATATATCCTTCGTCTCTTAATTGAGATGGGGGATTTTTTTATTCTTTTACAAACAATATTTTAGAGGAGGATTAATAATGGCTAAATACGGAACTTCCATTGATAAAAAATGGCAAGATAAATGGGAAGAAACTAATCTTTATAAGTTCGACCCAAATAAGGATGGAGAAAAATTATATGTATTAGAAATGTTCTCATATCCTTCAGGTAGCCAATTACACGCTGGACACTGGTTTAACTATGGACCAGTAGATTCATGGGCTAGAATGAAAAGAATGCAAGGTTATAATGTATTCCAACCTATGGGATTTGATGCTTTTGGACTTCCAGCTGAAAACTACGCAATAAAAACTGGAATTCATCCAAAGGATTCAACTGATAAGAACATTGAAACTATGGAAAAGCAATTAAAAGCTATGGGAGCTATGTTTAACTGGGAAAATGAAGTTATAACTTGTAACCCTGATTATTATAAATGGACTCAATGGGTATTCTTAAAATTATATGAAAAAGGATTAGCATACAGAAAGAAGGCTCCTGTAAATTGGTGTCCATCTTGTAATACAGTTTTAGCTAATGAGCAAGTTGTTGAAGGCCTTTGTGAAAGATGTTCTACAGAAGTAACTAAGAAGGACTTAACTCAATGGTTCTTAAAAATTACTGATTATGCTGATGAACTATTAGAAAAGTTAGATACTTTAGATTGGCCTGAAAAAACAGTAGCTATGCAAAAACACTGGATAGGAAAATCTACAGGTGCAGAAGTTACATTTAAAGTGAAAGATTCAGATTTAAAATTTGATGTATTTTACAACAAGAGTTGATACTTTAAATGGTGTAACTTATGTAGTTTTAGCTCCTGAAAATCCATTAGTTGATGAGCTTACAACAGCAGAAAATAAAGAATCTGTTGAAAATTATAAAGAAGAAGCTAAAAAGCAATCAGATATAGAAAGACAATCTCTTTCAAGAGAAAAAACTGGTGTGTTCACTGGTTCATATGCAATAAATCCTATAAACGGAAAAGAAGTACCTGTATGGGTTGGTGACTATGTACTTGCAACTTACGGTACTGGTGCTGTTATGGCTGTTCCAGCTCATGATGAAAGAGATTTTGCTTTTGCAACTAAATTCA
>JAEZAL010000241.1 GCA_023427705.1 Bacillota bacterium
TACTGTATCTACAGTTGAAAACTCTAAAGCAAATTATTATATATTAGCAGATTCAGCTGATAAATTAATTAGTCGTTCATCTTTTACTAATGATGATGTAACAGATTTAAATAATTCTAATGAATTAATAGAATTAAATAAAAATGCTACTCCTATTAATTTATTTACAAGTAATTTCACTATGGACTCATTAGATAAAAAGACTAATATTGTATACTTAGCCATTGATCCATCAGCATTTCTAATGCCAGAAGTTATTGATGGAAATACTTTAAACAATGATAAAGAAATAGTTTTAAATAATTCATTTAAAGAGGATGGTATAGAAATCGGTGATATAATTAAGGATTCAGCATCCGATTTAGAATTAAAAGTAGTCGGATTTACTAAAAATCAAATGTATGGACATATGTCTGTAGGAGTTATATCTTTAGATACCTATAAAGAAATAATGACTACTGCAACTGGAAGAGAATATAACAATTTTCAAGCTTTAGCTATTAATATGGACAAGTCTACAGAAAATCAAGATTCACTTACTAGATTTGTTAATGATAATTTAGATAAAAAAGTATTATTAACTAAGGCTGATGTAATTAAAAATGTACCTGGATATTCAGCAGAACAAGGTACTATTATTATGATGTTAGTATTCTTATTGATAATATCCTCATTTATAGTTGGTGTATTCTTCTATATAACAACTATGCAAAAAATACCTGAATTCGGAGTTTTAAAGGCTTTAGGATCTAAAATGTCAACTTTAGCATCATCTTTAACTTCTCAAGTATTTATACTTTCTGTAATAAGCATGGTTATAGGAAATATTCTAACATTTTCTTTAGCTAGTATGTTACCAGCAAGTATGCCATTTGTCTTAAATTCTAGAGATGCAGCTTCAGTATCAATACTATTTATAGTAATAGCATTATTAAGTAGTCTATTCTCTATTAAAAAGATAAGAAAAGTAGATGCTATTTCTGCAATAGGAGGTAATTATTAATGGAAAGATATGCACTTCAATTAAAAAATATAACTAAAAAATATACAGATGGAGATAGTGAAAACACTGTTTTAAATAATGTTTCAATTAAGGTTAAGCCAGGTGAATTTGTTGCTATTGTTGGACCTTCCGGTTCTGGTAAAAGTACATTTTTATCTATTGCTGGAGCGTTACTTTCAGCAAGTAATGGTGAAATAATGATTGGAGATACAAATTTAAATAAGAAAAGTAAAAAGGAATTAGCTGATATAAGAAGAAATAAAATAGGATTTGTTTTTCAATCTCATCAACTAATACCTTATTTAACAGTTATTGATCAACTAAAATTAATACCAAAACTTTCTAATAATAAAAACACAAAGGAAGTTAATGAGCATGCTAATAAGCTCCTAAAGGAATTTGGTCTAGAAGATAAGCTAACCAAATATCCCTCAAAACTATCTGGCGGTGAAAAGCAAAGAGTTGCTATAGCAAGAGCTTTAATGAATAACCCAGACATAATTTTGGCAGATGAGCCAACTGCCAGTCTTGATGGTGAACGTGGTCGTGAAGTTGTTTCTATGATTAAAAATGAAATAAAGAAATATAATAAAGCCGCTTTGATGGTAACTCATGATGAGCGTATTCTTGATTTGGTAGATACCATATATAGAATTGAAAATGGAAATATAAAATTAGAAATGAAAAATTAAATTAATATGGCTGTTGCAATTAAACTTTGTAACAGTCATTTTTAAATATTATATTAATTATTTGTTGTAATATACTCGTCAACTTCATTTATATTAATCCCCAAAACTATTGCCATTTCTTGATATAATTGTTTCTTAGCACTAATTAAAATATCTTCCTCTGTCTTATTAATTTTCTTTCCTAAAGAAGCCTTTTCATTTTTTTCTAATTTTATAGAATTTATAACTTTTATAATTTCTGTAAGATTACCACTTTTAATTATTGATTTATACTCTTGATTCTTCTTTCTATAATCTTCTATTTCCATAGTTTCATTTTTAGAAGCATATGCTATTAAACTTACAACATCACTTTTACTAATAAGTTCCCTAATAAACATATTATTATTTACAGGAATCTTTATAGTCATTCTTGGATTATTCATTGAAGATAAAATATAATATTCTAGTTCTTTATCTCTCATCGATATTTTTTCTTTATCTTCACCCTTGCAAACTCCTTTTGAACCATATATAACATAATCATTTATCTTAAACATATTGTATCCCTCCTTATAAAATTAATTAAATTGCAAAAAAATAGCTTCTACAGATGAAACCTCTAGAAGCTACATAGTATATATTTATTATATCACAATAATGTGAATATTACTAATAATATAAACATTTAAATGCTTATATTATAATAATTCATGATGGATTGCTCTTTAAAGCCACAATACTTATATAAATTTAATGCTTTTTTATTTTTAATCTCTACATCTAACTCAACATCATATATTTTATCATTATATAAATTATTTAAAATTTCTATTAATGCTGCTTTCCCATACCCCATTCTCCTATATTCAGGTGAAATTCCAAATCCACTTATAAAAGCTGAGGTTAATCCTTTACTAACTTTAATCTTTCCTATTATCTTACCATTAATCTTAATTAAATAAGTAATTATATTATTCTCTTCTTCCTCTTCTAGCATAGTAAAATCATTAATTACATCTCCAAACAAAATCTTGTCTAAGTTATTAATATCATCTATATTTTCATTCTTAGCCTTAACTAAAGAAATTAATTTTTCCACTTCCTTAAACTGATTGCTATAACATTTCATTCTACATTCAGAAAAATAATAAGTTCCATTTATATTTTCTATAAATTTAATGGCAGAATATGATTTATCATCACATAGAAGTAAAATATTATGGAAGTTTCTCTTTTTGCATTCATTTAAAGCCATATCAATAAGTTTATTAAATATCCCCATTCTTCTATAACTTGGATGAACTACTCCATTTAGTTCAGCTGCGTTTCCTCCAAAGTTTGAAATTCCTAAATACCCAACTAATTTTTCATTTATATAAAATAGAAATTCATTAATTTCATTCATATTACTATTAAAATCCTTTTTTCTATCTCTTCGATAGCTTAACTCTAACTTTAAGTTAACCTTATCTTCATTAATAGCAATGTCTTCTAAAATTTTAACTTCTTGAATATCTTTTTCCTCTAAATACTTTTTTAAAATTATCCCTTGAGAGAATATTTCCTCTTTTATATAATTCATAAATCTTTCTCCTTAAATAATTAATACTCTTTTAAAATCCACTTTTATTGTATCATATTTATTTTTACTATATAACTTTTACTAATTAAAAAGATGACCCTATTTTATACATGAGTCATTTTAATTTTAAAAACTTATTAATTTTATAGATTATTTAAAATATCTTTAAATTGCCATCCATATCTCTCAAGTTCACCTAATACTAAGCTTATTCCTTCTTTTGTTTTATACCAATTATCCTTATTTACATTATCTATATCCACTGTATGTATTATAAATTTAGTGTCTTGATATAGTGTTTCATAATACATAAGACATCTCCTAGCATGATATGATTTGCAACATATTATTGCTTTCTTAATTTCTATTCCTAGTGAATCAGTTACTTTTTTAGAAAAAATGGCATTTTCATAAGTAAAAGTTGCTTTATCTTCTTTTAGTATACATTCTTCCTTTACACCATTAATTACTAAGACATCTTTCAAGAACTCCCATTCTGTTTTGTAATTCTTATTGTAAATATCTTTCTTAGATGATGGTTCTATAAAAGATCCAATATTAACACCATATGCACCAGAAGGTAAAATCAAATTACTATATCCTTTACTCCATAGCTTTGCAGCTTCTTCTGCAACTTCTGGATAAGATCCCCCTGGTACAAAAATAATATCTGCTTCTTCTAAATCATCATTTATAAAAATAAAGTTACTTATATCATTTAAATATCTAAGCCCACTACTCATTGTCTCCTCCTAAAAACTACTATTTGAATTATATCATA
>JAEZAL010000270.1 GCA_023427705.1 Bacillota bacterium
TAGACCAGGCTCTGAAAGAGAAACAGGGCATATGGCACATAGTACATATTCATAAACTTCTTCGGATTCATCTAACTTTGCATTATCTTTAGTTTTAGTAATAACGTCATAAGCATCATGAAAAATAAGTATCAAAAAGTTACCCGTATAATCATAGTTATCTATAATTGAATCATAAAAATTATCAAGAAGAGTATCATCTTTTAATTTACTATTTTTAAGTTGCATAAGAGAAATTTGTCTTTCATTTGTAAGGTCATCATTAATAGGAAAATTTAATTCTAAAATATTATTTCCTATAGTTCCAGATAGAACTTTTTTAGCAATTTCTAAATACTTAAAATATTCATCTTCCTCTAAGTTTAGGAAGGTTTCTCTAAACTTTAGAATAATATGTTTTTCTCCATTTACATAACAACCACACATTTTAGTAAAGGTACAATGATCTTTTTTTAATCTTCTTTTTAATTCAAGTATATCTTTTTTTCTCATATATAAACCTCTCAATCTAATTTTAGAGTCTCACTTAAGTATAATATTTTTATCACATTTGTTAAAGGGATTATTATTTTTACATTCTTCTCTTATAAGTATATTTAATTCAAGAATAATTTTTATCATAAAAAAACTTACTATATCCTATAGGATACAGTAAGTTTTTATATAAAATAATAAATTTAACTTGATTGAGATACTGAAATTTCCTTCTTTTCTGGAATTAAGAATAATATATATCTATATAAAGTATAAATTACTAGTAAAGTAGCAATGATAGTTTGCAATAGAACAAGATACTTTAATAATGCAATAGGTTGCTCTATTTTAGTTAAGTAACCCATAGTCATTTTCATAGCAATTCCACTTATAACAAAAGGGAATGTAAATGCTGAATAACTAGGGAAAAATGGTAGCTTCAATAGTTTTGGTAATTTAACTAAAACTATAAGATATATTACTAGTGATAAAATACCTAAGAAAGATATTATAAATAATGATTTTTCTTGTACTGATTGAATATATCCAGCAAGACAAAGGCTTACAGGAGCTGCATATATGCAGAATACTGGTTTAGCTGGATTAGGAATTTCTTTATATTTAGTATATCTATATGTTACAACTATAAGTAATAACATACATGATATAAATGCAAACCAAAATGCTAATGTACCTATATTAGTTTTTTCAAAAGCTGGAGCTGAAACACTAGCAACAGCTATTCCAACATAAACTATAAAGTAAGTAGTGAACACCTTTTTTATATCAAATTTTAATATAAAATTTATTGTAAAGTAGATTATTAAAGCTAAGTGAAGAAGAATGCCTAAGTACCAAACATAAATAGCACCTTGTCCAATAAAAGGTTTAGCATAGGCAGCTAAAAGCATTATAGACATTGGAAATGTTGCAGATACACCAGCCATAATAGGATTTTTCATATCTTCCTTTATCATATATGGATACATAACAATTTTGCATATTAATAGTAATCCAAATATTAAAGATATAGCTCCACAAACTAAGCGTATAGATTCTGAATAACTTTGAAGTAAATTACCTAAAGCTGCAAAGCCAAGCATTACTCCAGCAATAGGAAGTGGTATTTTCTTTATCATAATTCTCACTCCTATAATAAGACTAAATTGTCTGTATTAACTAATTCTAGTTCTCTTACTATAATTTCAGCAACTTTACCAGCTACCATTCCAGTATAACGTATACATTGTTCTTTGTGGCCACCTACAGACATATCAAATTCTTTAGTTAGTATACGGCAACAAAGAGCATTTTTACCGTTAGCATCCTTAAACCAGTCATGTAATTCCTTTGCTAACTCTAAATTTTTCTCAACTTTAGAATCGCCTTGCTTAGTACGACCAAAGAATAATCCTAAAGCCATAACTCCACCAGAAACGGCTCCACATAAACATTTTGAACGGCCTATTCCAACAGGAAATCCTGAAGCCATAGCTATTACTTCTTCTGGGATATCTAACTCAAAATTGGAACGTATAGAGCTTACTAGGGCCTCTGAACAAAAGAACCCTCCACGGAATAAATCTTCTGCATCCTTAGATATTTTTCTTATGCTTACCTCATTTTTAATATTCATATAAACTCCCCCATTGTATAAAATATTTTTAGACCTATCTATAGTATAAACCTAATAGAAAAAAAAGGGAATAAAATATACATATATATTAACTAATAAATAAAATATATAGAATGTTTGGAATAAAAAGTGTAATTATTATGTATTATGGATAATAAATATAAGTTTTATAAATGTATGTTGTATTAGAGTTGAAAGTTTCATATCCTTGTTGACTATATATGGGTAAGTCAATATAATTTAACTTATATAATAGAATATTTTAACTTAGAAATAAATATATGGAAGTGGTGAGTAAAAGTGGCTATTGTCGAGGTTGTTAAGTACAACGGGGGGGAGAACTTATTTGCATGGAAATATCCTAATGATGAATTAGGGACATGGACTCAATTAATTGTAAATGAGTCACAAGAGGCAGTTTTATTTAAAGGTGGGAAGGCTTTAGATGTATTTAGAAGTGGCAGACATACGCTAGATACAGCAAATATACCAATTTTAAATAAGGTAATTAATTTACCGTTTGGAGGAAAATCTCCTTTTACAGCTGAAGTCTGGTATGTAAATAAACTTTATGATTTGGATGTAAAGTGGGGAACAGCTTCTCCAATTCAATTGCTAGATGCTAAATATAATATATTTATTCCAGTAAGAGCTTTTGGACAATTTGGAATACAAATAGAAGATTCTAAAAAATTTATTGTTAAGTTAGTTGGTACAATGCCAGTTTTTGATAAGAAGAGTATGATTAATTACTTTAGGGGATTATATCTAACTAAAGTAAAGGATACAATATCTACTTATCTAGTTAAAAATCATATAAGTATCTTAGAAATAAATGCATATTTAGATGAAATATCTAGCGAGCTTCAAAAAAAGATGGCAGATACTCTTAAAGATTATGGCATAAATTTAGTATCATTCTATGTTAATGATATAAATGTACCAGAGGATGATAAAGCAGTAATTAGACTGAAAGATGCTTTATCTAAGAAAGCAGAAATGGATATAATAGGATTTAACTATCAACAAGAAAGATCCTTTGATACTTTAGAAGGTGCAGCAACTAATCCAAATTCAATACAAGGTAATATTATGGGTGTCGGAATGGGACTTGGAATGGGAGTCGGATTAGGTGGAGTCGTGGGAACACAATTTAGTGACCTTACGAATAGTATTTCAACTAAAGGAGAAACAAAAAAATGTCCTAAATGTAATACTGAAATGAGTAAAGATACAAAGTTTTGTGGTGAATGTGGATGCAATACTATTATAGAAGTGGAAGAAAAAAACAATAAAATAAAATGTTCATCTTGTGGAGCAAAATTAACTGAAAATACTAAGTTTTGTCCAGAGTGTGGAGATAGATATAATCCATGCCCAAATTGTAAAGGAGATATGCC
>JAEZAL010000311.1 GCA_023427705.1 Bacillota bacterium
TATATTAACAGTATAGAAGTAGATGTTAAAAGTAAAACTTTAATTTCTACTTATTGCACATGTGATGATTATGAAAAAAATGAATTCCGAAAAGAAAATTATGTTTGTAAGCATTTAGCTGCAATGTTTTGTAGATTTTTAGAAGAAATAGATAACAGAAAAGAGATTAAAGAAAGGTTTGAAAACAATATTGAGAATAAAAAGGTTTTTAAATCTAATGATAATATTTTAAATTTATTATTAGAAGAAGAAAATAAAGAAGAAATAAGACTAGAAGTTTATATAAATAGAATAGGAATAAAAAATAATATAACAGCTGAATTTAAGATTGGATTGAAGGGATTATCATCTAATAAATCATATGTAGTCAAAGACATTAATCAGTTATTAATATCGATAAATAATAGAATTCCTATTAAATATGGAAAAGATTTTATTTTTGATTTAAGATACCAAAGGTTAGGAATAAAAGAAAGTAAAATTATTAATATAATTCAAAAGATTAAAGATGTTGAAAATTTACAATTAAATTTTGTTAGGAGACAAGATAAATTTATAGATGGTAAAACACTATTAATACCAGATTTTCTCTTAAGAGAATTTTTTGATGTAGTATCAAAAAGTAGAGTTTACTTAAATGAAGGTTTCTTTTATAGACCAGTAGAAACAGAAATTATTTATGATAAGCCAAATATACAGTTTACTTTAAAAGAATTAAGTAACGAATATATGCTATCTATAGATGAAGGTCTACCAGAAATACTAGATAAAAATAATAGCATATTCTTATATGGAAGTAGTATTTACCTTCCTAGTTTTGATTATTCTTATAATATATCCAAATATATAAAGGCATTTAATGGTATTAATTCTATATCATTAAACAAAGATGATGAGTTAAGAATATTATCTAGTTTATTGCCAAAGCTATATACTTTATCTGATTATGTAAATGTTAATAATAAAATAAAACAAAAAATAGTAAAAGAGGCTGTTAAGTTTTGTTTTTATTTTGATAAAGTAAATAAGGATATTACGTTAGTTTTAAAAGTAAAGTATGGAGAGCATGAATTCAATATTTTCCATGAATATAAAAATAAAATTATTTATAGAGATTTAAATAAGGAATCTGAAATACTATCATTATTACGTGCTTTAGGGTTTGATTCTTCAGGGGATAAGTTTTATTTATTGTTTGGAGATGACTATATATTTAACTTCTTTAAAAATGAAATTGATAAATTGCAAGAAATAGGAGAAGTTTTTTATTCAGAAAACTTTAAGATAATTAAGCAAGTAAATAGTAAAAGTATAGTGGGACAAATTCAAGCAGGAAAATACGATTATTTAGAATTTAAATTTAAAATTGCTGATATATCTAATGATGAGATAAAAAGTATAATACTAGCTTTTAAAGATAATTTAAAATATTATAAGCTAAAAAGTGGTGAATACTTAGATTTAGAGGAAATTGAACTTAAGAATTTCTTAAAATTATTAGATGTACTATCTATTGATAATGAAATAAATGATGATAAATTACTTTTTAATAAAAATAAATCAATATTTATAAATGAATTTATTAAAGATAATAATTTAAGATATATAAAAGGTAAAAATGAATTAACAAAGGTTCAAAAGAAAATAAAAGACGTTAAGAAAATTAATTTTAAAGAGCCTTTAGCTTTAAATGCTGACTTAAGAGTTTATCAAAAAGAGGGCTATAACTGGCTAAAAACAATGGATTATTTAGGTTTTGGTGGAATATTAGGTGATGAAATGGGACTTGGTAAAACCATTCAAGCTATTACATTTATATTATCAACTATTCCATCTAAAACTTTAATTGTTGCACCCACATCATTAATTTATAACTGGAGTAATGAAATTGAGAAGTTTGCTCCTTCTATTAAATTGGCTGTTCTTAATGGAACAAAGGAAGAAAGATTAAATATATTAAATAACATTAATAATTATGATGTTATAATAACAACTTATAATATTTTGAAAAGAGATTTAGATCTGTATAGTAATATTAATTTCGATTATTGCTTTATAGATGAAGCTCAATATATAAAAAATAGCAGCTCTCAAAATGCATTATCAGTAAAGAAAATTCAAGCAAATAGAAAATTCGCTTTAACTGGAACACCTATAGAGAATTCAGTTTTAGAATTGTGGTCAATTTTTGATTTTATAATGCCAGGATATCTATTTGATGAAAAGAGATTTAGCGTTAGATATTATAAAAAATTACATGAATCAAATGAAGTTTTAGAAGAATTAAATATGTTGATTCAACCTTTTATACTAAGAAGATATAAAAAAGATGTAATAAAGGAACTACCTTTAAAAATTGAAAAGAAACTTATAGTTTCTATGTCAGAAGAACAAGAGAAAATATATGGTGTATATTCTGATTATGCAAAAAGTTTAATTGAGAAGAAAGTAAAAGATGATGAATTAAAGAATAGTAAAATTGAGATATTGTCATATATAACTAAATTAAGACAAATATGTTTAGATCCATCAGTAATTATAAATGATTATATAGGTAGTAGCGGAAAAATAGATTCTTTAATTGAATTATTAAATCAAGGAATAGAAGAGGGCCATAAGATTCTGGTATTTTCTCAATTCACTTCTGTTTTAAAGAATATATCTAAAAAATTAGAAAATGAAAATATATCTTATAGTTATCTAGATGGAAGTATTCCATCAAATAAAAGAATTCAATTAATAGATGAGTTTAATAATGGAAATAACTCTGTATTTTTAATAAGTTTAAAAGCTGGGGGAACTGGATTGAATTTAACTTCAGCTGATATAGTAATTCACTTTGATCCATGCTGGAATCCTGCAGTTGAAGATCAAGCAACTGATAGAGCTCATAGATTCGGACAAAAGAATATTGTTGAAGTTATAAAGCTTATTTCTAAAAATACTATAGAGGAAAAAATAGTGGAGCTTCAGGATGAAAAAAGAAAATTGATAGAAAAGATTATTGATAATGATATGGAAGGCTCTAATATAAATTCTTTAAGTGAAGAAGATATATTAAATCTATTTTCTATAGGATAAAATTTTAATTAAACTTGAAAAGTATCATAGTTTAAATTAAGGGAACTCCGATAAGGGTTCCCTTTGTTATATTTACATAAATTTTAAAATAAATAACTCTTGAATGCATTTAAAGTGAGTATTAAAATTGTCTTATTATAATAATATATCTACATATGATGTGAGGAGAAAAATGAAAATAAGAACACCAGATTATTTTGATGAATTTAAATGTATAGCTGATAAGTGTGAGGACACTTGTTGTGCAGGTTGGGGAATAGTAATAGATGATAAAAGTTATAACAATTATCTATCTGTTAAAGGTAAATTTGGAGATGAATTGAGAAGTAAGATAATAAATGATGAAGATGATCATGTATTTATTCTAAATGGAGATAGATGTTCATTTTTAAATGATAATAATTTATGTGCTATATATAATGAATTAGGGGAAGAGGGGCTTTGTTATACTTGTAGGCAATATCCACGTTATTTAGAGGAGTTTGGCACATTACGTGAAATTGGTTTGTCACTATCTTGCCCTGAAGCAGCAAGGATAATATTAAAGCAAACTAAAACTGCGAAGTTTCTACTTGTAGATAATGATGAAGAAGTGAACAGTTACAATGATATAAATCCAAATATATATATAAATCTTATGCAATGTAGGAAAATAGTTTTCGATATATTACAAAAT
>JAEZAL010000019.1 GCA_023427705.1 Bacillota bacterium
TATTATATTAATAAAGGAAAAGAAATAGCTAAAGCTAATAATTTAAGTTTTAATATAGTAAATAATCCAATGGATGCAGCAAAAAATGCTGATGTTATTATAACTGATGTATGGGCTAGTATGGGAAAAGAAAAAGAAGCTGAAGAAAGACTTGAAGCCTTTAAGGGATACCAAGTAAATTCAGAGCTTATGAAGCTTGCTCAAGATGATGCAATAGTGTTACATTGCTTACCTGCCCATAGAGAAGAGGAAATTACTGAAGAAATATTAGAAAAGCATGCAAATACAATATTTGAAGAAGCTGAAAATAGACTTCATGTTCAGAAAGCAATTTTAGTAAAATTACTTAAATAGATATTTTTCAATAATAATTTTAAAACTCCTTATGGAGTTTTTTTCTTTAGATTTCTAAACAAATTATTTTAGGTATATACTGCTAAATAAAATAATATACTATCTTAAATCTGTTTATTATAAAGTTACTATAACTTGCCAATTTTAATTATTTAATGTAGTATATAAAATATGATTTAATCAAGCATCTTAAAATTTATTGGAGGTGGGATTCTTTGAATAAAAGAAGTTTGAAATCTGTTATCGCTACTATTATATTCACATTTACTCTTTCAAATGTAGCTTTTGCAGATCCAAATTCTTCAACAACACAATCAATCCAAGAAAATAAAGAGAAATATCAACAATTGGACGATGAAACATTAAAGCTTAATGCTGAAATTACAAAACTTAATAATGAAATTGAGAACATTAATTTAAAATTAGAAAAAAACAATTCTGAAATTAAGGATACTGAAACAGAAATTGAAAATATATACAAAAGAATTGAAGATGCTAAGATTGAAATCGAAAAAAGAGAAGCAACAATGGATAATAGAGTAAGATCTATGTATAAGACAAATATGTCTACTGATATGCTTGCTTACTTAATAACTTCTGAAGATATCTTTGATTTAATTTATAGAATTGATGCTATGAAAAGACTTCTCTCTATTGATAAAGAAATAGTAACTGAAATTAACGATAAAAAGAGTAAATTATCAGAAGATCTTAAAGTAGTAGAAGATAAAAAAGAAGATTTAGAAATACTTAAGGTTTCAATAGAAAATGATTTAAATGAAGTAAATAAGAAAAAAGAAGAACAAGAGGTTGTTTTAGCAGATTTAAACTCGAGAAAAGATGAAATAATGGCTGTTATTGAAGAAAATGAGGTTAGTTTATTATCTTATTCACTTTCTGTTATAGATTCCGGTTCATCATCGGTTTCAGAACTTAAAGATGCAATAACAAACTTAAATAATATGCTTTCTCAACTTAATAGTAGTTATGCAATTACTTTAGCAAATGACGGAATTGCTTCAGCTAATAATCAAATTATTAATATTCAATCTAGCAACTCTAAAGAAAACATAAGTTATCTACCTACTAATTCTAGTGGAGGTTATATATCTACTTATTCCATGACTGCTACAGCTTATACAGGTGGTACTTATACAGCTATGGGATTAAAACCTGTTAGAGATCCAAATGGCTTAAGTTCAGTTGCTGTAGATCCTAATGTTATACCTTTAGGGTCTAAGGTTTATGTTGAAGGCTATGGATATGCTATAGCTTCAGATACTGGTGGAGCAATTAAAGGTAATAAGATAGACCTTTATATGAATTCTGTACAAGACTGCTTTGCCTTTGGAAGACGAACTGTTACAGTTCATTTAGTTGCTTATCCAAATCAATGGTAAAATATTATATTGTTTAAAATTATAAAGGATGTAGGTTTAGGGGGATTTTATTAGTTAATATAAACTAATAAAACTTAACACTACATCCTTTTATATATATAAGTATTGAGAGCTAATTATTCGTTAAAACTTCAATTGTTTCTTTTGCAATCATTAGTTCTTCATTAGTTGGAATAACGTATACCTTTACCTTTGAAGCTTCAGTGCTTATTTCAACTACTTCTCCTCTTATATTGTTCCACTTATCATCAATTTCTATACCTAAAAACTCCATTCCTTCTAAACAAGATTTTCTTGTTACAATAGAATTTTCTCCTATACCAGCTGTAAATATAATAGCATCTACTCCACCCATATGGGCTGCATAAGCTGCTATTTGTCCTCTTATTCTATAATAAAAAATATCTAAAGCTAATTTTGCTCTTTTATTACCTTCTAATGCCGATTTCTCTAAATCTCTAAAGTCAGAACTAATTCCTGATATTCCTAGCACACCTGATTTTTTGTTAAGAGATTCATTAGCTTCTTCTGGAGTATACCCACATTCTTCAATTAAATAAGTAGAAATTGATGGATCAATATTACCTGACCTAGTTCCCATAGCTATTCCTGCAAGTGGAGTAAATCCCATAGAAGTGTCTATAGATTTACCTTCTTTAATAGCACAAATGCTAGCTCCATTTCCTAAATGACAGCTAATTATCTTCATATCTTTAATATCTTTATTTAATACTTCTCCTAGCTTTTGCGATACATATTTATGAGAAGTTCCATGAAATCCATATTTTCTTATTCCATAATCCTTATAAAGACTATACTCTATAGGATAAATATAAGCTACTTCTGGCATACTTTGATGAAATGCAGTATCAAATACTGCTATCATTGGAGTATTTGGCATTAACTCCATGCATACCTTTATCCCTGTTATATTAGGTGGGTTATGAATTGGAGCAAGCTTTATACATTCTTCTAAATAATTTAAAACCTCATCATTTATAAGAACTGAATTAGAATATCTTTCTCCACCATGAACTACTCTATGCCCTACTGCATAAATATCACTTACATCATTAATAACACCATATTTCTTATCTGATAGTGTTTCTAAAACTACTTCAATGGCATCTTTATGATTTTTAAAATCTCTTTGTACCACATATTTTTCTTTAATAGGATTTTTATGAGTTAATACTGCTCCTTCTAATCCAATTCTCTCAACTAAACCTTGGCACATAACTTCGTAAATATCCATATTTATTAGTTGGTATTTTAATGAGGAGCTTCCACAATTTATTACTAATACTTTCATTTATGCATCCCCTTTAGTTATTTTGTGCTTGTACAGCTGTTAATGCTACAACATTAACTATATCTTCTACAGAACAGCCTCTAGATAAATCGTTAATAGGTTTATCAAAGCCTTGACATATAGGTCCTATTGCCTCTGCATTAGCAAATCTTTGAACAAGTTTATATCCAATATTGCCTGATTGTAAATCAGGAAAAACTAGTATATTTGCTTTTCCTGAAACTTTACTCTTTGGTGCTTTTTGTTTTGCTACACTTTCAACAATTGCAGCATCTAATTGCATTTCCCCATCTATTAGTAAATCAGGTCTTAATTTTTTAGCTAGTTCTGTAGCCATTCTTACTTTCTCTACCATTTGATGATCTGCTGAACCCATAGTAGAAAAACTAAGCATAGCAACTCTTGGCTCAATTTTACATACATTTTTTGCAGTATCAGCAGTAGTAATTGCAATTTCTGCTAACTCTTCATAAGTAGGATTAGGATTTACAGCACAATCTGCAAATAATAACATTCCCTCTTCTCCATAATTTGAGCTAGGAATAGCCATTATAAAAAAGCTTGAAACTACTGATGCCCCTTGTTTAGTTTTAATTATTTGAAGCCCTGGTCTAAGTAAATCTCCTGTAGTATGAACAGCACCTGATACAAGACCATCTGTATCATTACAT
>JAEZAL010000023.1 GCA_023427705.1 Bacillota bacterium
ACAGGGATCGAACCTGTGACCCTCTGCTTGTAAGGCAGATGCTCTCCCAGCTGAGCTATGCTTCCATAATGGTGACTCCTAGGGGAATCGAACCCCTGTTACCACCGTGAAAGGGTGGTGTCTTAACCGCTTGACCAAGGAGCCATATGCTTTTTTGTTTGTCGCCCGTGCTTGCCTTTCTCCCGGCGAGCACATTAACTATAATACATAAATTTTAATATAGTGTCAACACTTTTTCGTAACTTTTTTTTATTTTTTATATTAATATTAATGAAATGGCTTAAAACCTTGGTTTTATTAATATTTGTATAAATTAAATACCTTAATTATTTTCTAAAAATATATTATAATTCTATTATATTAGATTTAACTACAAATATTATTTTTTAAGGAGTTTTATTATGATTCATCATGATTTAATTATAGTAGGTGGAGGAGCATCTGGTTTAATGGCTGCAATAACAGCTAAAGATTTTGGTTTAGATGTAGCTTTAATAGAAGGCACTGATAGAATAGGTAAAAAAATATTAACTACAGGAAATGGACGTTGTAATATTTCTAATAGAACTATTTCATTCCCTTTCTTTTCATACCATAGTGAAAATTCAGGTTTCTTTTCTAAAGTTTTATCTAACTTTGGAGTTGAAGATACAGAAAACTTTTTCCTATCTCTAGGTCTTCCTATTGTAGAATTAAAGAATGGAAAAATGTATCCTAAATCTCTTCAAGCCTCTTCAGTAGTAGATATATTAAGATTTGCTTTAGAAGATAGAAATATACCTTTATACACAGATTGCAAAGTGAAAGATATCCACAAGGGAAAAGTTTTTAAATTATCCACAAGCAATGATGAAAAAAAGTTATTCACATGTAATAAATTAATTTTAGCCTGTGGAGGAAAATCTGCTGTTAAAACCGGTTCTGATGGATCTGGTTATAACTTAGCAAAGTCTTTAGGTCATACAATTATTAAAACTACTCCTGGAATAGTTCAATTAAAGTTAGATAACCCATATTTAAAATCTATCTCTGGTGTACGATTTGATGGATATGCTACCTTACTAGTGAACGGAGAAGCTATTAGAAAGGAATTTGGAGAAATCTTATTTACAGATTACGGTATATCAGGACCCCCAATCCTTCAAATATCAGGATATGCATCAAAGGCTTTACTTAATAATAAAAATGTTGAAATCTTAGTTGATATGTTACCTAATGAAGAAATAAGTGATATAGAAAACTTCCTTGAAGGACACTTTGCTATGTTTTCTTATAGACCAGTTATAGATTCTCTTATAGGAGTAATTAATAAAAAGTTAATTCCTACAGTATTAAAATCAGCAAATATATCTAATCTTCATATGCCTTGCTATGAACTAGATTGGAATAATAAAAGAGATATAGTTAATATATTAAAATCATGGAAGTTTAAGTGTATTGATACTAATGGTTTTAATCAAGCTCAAGTTACTATAGGTGGAATTAATACTAAAGAGGTAAACCCTTCTACTCTAGAGTCTAAATTAGTAAATAATTTATATTTCTGTGGAGAAATTTTAGATGTTGATGGAGATTGTGGTGGATTTAATCTTCAATGGGCGTGGAGCTCAGGACACGTTGTAGCTAAAAATATTGCATCTATTATTACTAATAAATAAAAATCAGGAAGCAAATATCTTTTTATTTGCTTCCTTAATTTAAAATTATATAATTACTTATTATATTCTTCCCTCTTCCAACAACCTATTAATCTAGTTAATTCTCTCTTATCTAAAGTCTCTATTTTGTGCACACTTATTATGGAGCCATCTTCTTGTTCCCTTAAATCTGTATACACATTAACTACTTCACCATGTTTACATTCTTTTTCAAATGTCACCTTAATTTCATCTAATGAATAATTATCTACAATTTCCTCTGGTAAAGTTTCAATAGCCCAATCAACGTATTTAGTATTATTAACATGTTGATTTGCATCTATATCTGTATATCTAACTTTAAATGTATCAGTATACTTAAATTCAGTAATTGATTCTATCCTTGGAACTTTAAATTCACATTTCATATCTCCATCCACACCATATAATTTATATTGGCTTTCTGGAATTCTCATCATTCTTCTTTTTTCTAAATTAATTAATAAAAAGATAGCATTTGCATTAACTATCACATTTCCATTACTATCTTTGATTTCATAATTTCTTAAAGCATAAAACTTTTTAAATCCTACAGGCTCTGTTTTTACCTTTAATGTCTCTCCGTACATAGGGTTTCTAAATATTTTCACATGATAATTATAAAATACCCAGGACATATTATCTTTCATTAATTCTTTCATTCCAGATCCAAGCTCTTCTGATTGTTTTGTTCCTATATCAGATAGTATATTTATTATTGTTGACATATTACCTTTTAAATTCTTATCTACATCATAATAATGTAACTCATATTCTTTTTCATAAGACTTCCCCATAACATACCTCCTGCTAAATAATATTAAAACTCTGTATTACTACAGAGCTTCAATATAAAATTTAAATATAGCCTAATTAATTGGATCTATAAAGCTATCACCTAAAATATCATTTCCTCCAAAATCATCTATATCTGGTTTACTTCTATCTAAAACAAATATATTTAAATAAGCAGAAACATAAGATAATACTATATATTGCCCAATTGTTGCTACTACAATTCCAATAATAGGAATTAATTGAAATAATGCTAACACTACTCCACAGCCTATAGAAATACCTGAAATAGCTGCTAATCTTCCAATAGTTGACCAAAAATATCCTTTCCTAAATAAAAGAAAAGTTTCCCTTATAGAATCTGTAATACCTAAATCTCTAACTAAAAACGTTGAATTAAATAAATATAATAGCGGTGAAGCAACTACAATAATTGCAATAAATAAAGGAATTAAAATAATTAATCCTATTCCTAATGTTATAAATGATAATATTAAAAATAAAATCATCAGTACAATAATTGCTAAAATAAACATTAGATAAACTAATATATTTAAACCTAAAGCTCCCCATTTTTTATTCCAAACATATCTAGTTGCAGATTTCCAACTTACTTCATTTCCCTTATTAGCATCATCTAAGAGCTTGATTATTACTAAGCTTCCAAATAAAGCTATAATTCCTACTGCTAAAAATATTAACATAAATATTAATATTGTCCCTATTCCTAAAGTTGCAAAAATGCTATCTATATATGAACTTGAATAAGAATATATAGATGATCCAATTGCTACAGTAGCAAAGATTGTAGAAAATAATATTATTGGTACTATTAGTGCTGGTGCTATAAAAATTCCTAAAACTTTAAGAATTTCAACGAAATTATCTATACATAAATTAAATGCTCTAGATAAAATTTCTGTTATGAATAAATTGTTTTTTCTTTGTTCCATAAAATCACCCCTTATTATATATATTTTTATATATTTATTTTATCACAAAATTTGCTATTTTATAATTGTTTTTCTATTGTTTTACTTTTTTGGTTAAATATTTATAAAGAATAAAAGTGCTACATATAGTTATATGTAACACTTTTTGTAAAAATATCTTTAATTATATTATCTTACTATTAATTATACTACCTTGCTCTTCCAGTTATAAAATCTACAATAAAAACTATTGCTGCCACTACAAGTAATATATGTATTAGACCTCCTCCTATTCTAAAAAGTAAACCTAATAACCAAATAGCGACTACGATTCCACCTAACCATCTTAAAAATCCCATTAATGGCACCTCCTAATTTTTATTATTTTTTTCATATAATATATTAGTATTGATTTTCTTTTAATATATCCTCAATTTTATCTTTTCCCTCTTCTATATACTGGGTACTTTTGTTTTTTACTGTTTTAAAAATCTTACTAAATTTATCTGATTTAGAGTTTAAAGCAATTCCAGTCAATAAACCTGCAGTAGCACCTAAAGCTATTGCTAAAGTTAAATCCTTGTTTCTATATTTTTTTCTTTCAAAGATATTCTCACTTGTAAAATTTTTGAATATAGCCATGACTGTCACCTCTCATTCATAATATTTATTTAGTTATCTTATATGTTTATTTTATTTACTCTATATTACCATAAAAAATCCAAATTAGACAGAATTGTCTGAAAATTTAATAATTTTGTCATATTTATATATAATATTATCTGCTTAAAATTAACAATAATAATAAAAAGTTGTATCAGTTTATATAAATCTTAATCTGATACAACTCTTATATTAAAATATTATTCTTAAAGTTCTTTTGTTACTCTAATAGTTTGATCCCTTCTTGGACCTACACCAATTATTGAAATCTTAGTTCCAGTAAGTTCTTCAATTCTATTTAAGTATTTCTTTGCATTTTCAGGTAACTCATC
>JAEZAL010000081.1 GCA_023427705.1 Bacillota bacterium
AGGTAGCAGAAGCTTTGAAAGTTTTAAGGAAATGCAATAATTAGCATTAATGGATTATCACTAAAGTGATTTTGGTGATAATCCTATTTTTATGTGTAGAAATAAAAATAGGTAATTAATGGTTAAAATTAAAGTATAAATAATTAATAGTAAATGTTAAATAAGTATAAAAATTATTGACTATAGGTATATTTAAAAATAAAATATAATCGAGGCTTGTTAAAACTATTATATCCACCCAAAATTTTAACAAGTTTTTAAAATCTACAATCAAAAGAAAACACCTGATAGTATATCTATTAGGTGTTTTCTTTATTAAAAATATTAAGAATAATATTTAGCTTATGTGGAATAATAATTGCATTCAACAAATAGAGGTGAAAATAATGTTAATTATTATACTGACAGCATGGTTAATAGGAGTAGCTTTAATTTTAGTATTCTTTAAAGGTGCTACTAGAAAAGAAAAAGAACTAGAAAATGAAGAATTAATTAGATTGATAAAGAAAAATATAAGATAGTGCAAAGAACTCTAGAAATAGGGTTCTTTTATTTTATAAAATAAAAATAAATAGAGTTATAACTAATATTTTCTATAAATATGATGTAGTAAGAGGAAATTTCGGGTTTCAAAAATTATATCATATGAAAGGGGAATATTATGGAGAACTTATTTACTATATTTATATTGGCTTTAATAGCTGAAAGTGTATGGGAAACCTTAAAAATGATATGGCAACAAGGAAAGGTTTCTATAGATAGAATAGGTGCTTTAATTGTATCTTTAGTTATTTGTATAGGAGTTAGACTGGATATATTAAGTTTACTTGGATTAAAAAGTGGAATTCCATTTTTGGGGATAGTATTAACGTCTATATTAATTTCTAGGGGATCTAACTTTGTACATGATTTATTAGTAAGAGTAGGTGTAGATAAGAATAAAAATAATATGTGATTAAATAGGATTAGTTTATAATAGCTAATCCTATTTTTATAATAAAGTATTATAAAAAAATATTAACAATGTCAGGTAGAAAGCAGTATGTAAAAAAATCCACCTGACAAAGTCATTAACTACTAAGTAAATGATATGTTAAAGACAAGTTTTTTGTCAAATTAATATTTTAATTCTAAAAATTATGAATACTATTACTTGCAATATAAAATTTGGATAATTATACTTAAATAAAAGAATACTATAAGAAAGGTGGTTGTTTTAATGAATAATTTATTTACCCCTTATGAAAAGAAAGGGTTAAAGTTGAAGAATAGGATAGTTTTGCCACCAATGTGTCAATACTCAGTAGATAAGAAGGATGGAATAGCTACAGACTGGCATTTCGTTCATTATGTAAGTAGAGCAATAGGAGGCACAGGGTTAATTATCATTGAAATGACTGATGTTGAGCCTGATGGACGCATTAGTGATTATGATTTAGGACTATGGTGTGATGAACAAATAGAACCTTTAAAAAGAATTGTAGATGAATGTCATAAGTATGGAGCAAAGGTTGCTATACAAATTGCTCATGCAGGTAGAAAGGCAGAAGATACAGAAGTTCCAGTAGCTCCTTCAGCAATACCATTTGATTCAAAGTCTAAAACTCCAAGAGCATTAAGTACTGATGAAGTAAAGGAAATGGTGGGAAAGTTTAGATTAGCGGTTAAACGTGCTGTTAAAGCAGGATTTGATGCCATTGAAATTCATGGTGCCCATGGATATTTAATACATCAATTTCATTCACCATTAACTAATAAAAGAACTGATGAATATGGAGAAGATTTAACTAAGTTTGGATCAGATATAATAAAAGCTGCTAAAAGAGAAATTCCTAATGATATGCCTTTAATTATGAGACTTTCTGCTGTAGAATATGTAGAAGGTGGATATGGAATAGAAGAGGCTATTAAGATTGCAAAGGTATATAAAGAAGCAGGAGTGGATATTTTCCATTTAAGCTCTGGTGGAGAAGGTCCAATTGGATCATCTGGGAAATTAGGAATACATGCTGCTTATCAAGTTCCATTTGCAAGAGCAATAAAAGAGAATTTAAATATTGATGTAATTGCTGTAGGGTTATTAGATGAACCTGAACTTGCTAATTCAATAATAGGAAATAAAGATGCTGACTTAGTAGCTGTAGGAAGAGCTATGCTTAGAAGTCCTTACTGGCCATTAGAAGCTGCTATTAAGTTAAATATGAAGACACAAGTTCCTAAACAATATATGAGAGGAATTCCCAAAAATATTATAGAGGAATAGGTGATAAAATGAGAAGTATAAAGTATCCTGCTATTTATAAACATTTTAAAAATAATTTTTATGCTGTAATGGCTGTAAGCAAACAAGTCAATGATGAAGCTGTAAATTGTGATAAAGTATTATTACAAGGCTATCATACAGAATTAAATGAATTTATAAATATATATAAAATAGGAGATTTATATTATCATGATAATGATTTTAATGAAAATTTAGTCTTATATAAGGCTCTTTACGATGATAAAGGAATATACGCTAGACCTATAGATATGTTTTTAAGTGAAGTAGATAGAAATAAGTATCCAACTGTAGAGCAAAAATATAGGTTTGAATTATTTAATTAAATTAGAAAGCTGTTAGTATTTATTACTAGCGGCTTTTTTATTGGATATATTTAATAAGTATATTTTCTTAAAATTAAGTTAGAAAACCAGTAAAATAATGAAAAAAACAAACAAGCATGGTAGAATATAGTAGATAATATATTTAAAAAAAGAATTAAAATAATAAGGAAAAAATATATATAAAAGTTAAAAATAAAAGAGAAAATGATTAAGTATCTATCAATGTAGAAGTACAGTTATAATGAATAAACTATTTATTGAATAAAAATTTAGATAAGTAAATAATAAACTAAATAATAGAAGTAGATTTTATATAATTCTTTAATAATAAATATATAAGTAATGGTTATGTCAGGAGGGGAAATATATGGGCAATAACAAATTGAAATTTGCTATATGTGATGATTCAAAGATAGATAGAGAATATCTGATTAAACTTATATATAGATATTTAGATGAAAACAACTTATATGCAGAAATTGATGAGTTTGATTCTGGGGAATCGTTATTAAAAAGTGACTTTCAAAAATATGCAATTATTTTTTTAGATATTTATATGGATAATATTAATGGTATTGAAGTAGCAAAAAGACTAAAGAGAAGTAATAAGAATATAAGTATAGTTTTTACAACAATTAGTGATGATTTTGCTGCAGAATCTTATGATGTGGCAGCTCTATATTATATGAGAAAACCAATTAATAAGAAAAAGATATATTCATTAATGGACAACTTTTTGTATGCTTATTATTCAGTACGTTTTATAACAGTAAAGATTGGACGTATGGAAACATATATATACTTAGATGATATTATATTTGTGGAGTCATTAGGTAAAAAAAGTATAATACATACAAAGAAAGGTATTATAGAATCATCAACTAGTTTTGCTAAAATGCAGGAAATGTTATCTAAACCAGACTTTATAAAGCCTATTCGTTATGCAATAGTCTCGGTTCGTGAGATTATTAATATTCCTACTAATGTTCTACTTATGTCTGATGGAACTGAAATACCAATAAGTAGAAACGAAAGAGCTAATATAAAAAAGGCTTTTTGTGATTATAAGTGGAAAAAAATGAGGGATAGGATGGCAGTTAATTAAAATGGATATTCTAGTATGTTTTTTTTGCATAATTTCAAATATACCAGGCATTATACTTCGCTATATACCTTTTTTAGAAGATACTAATAAAAAACAAAAGAAAAAACTAATTGAGGTATATACTATATTACTAATTATAAACTTTATTATATGTTTAATAGTTCAGTTTACTAGAGGAATATGTATAGTATTTTATAATACAAATATATTAACTTTCTCTATACTAATGTCAATAGTTAATAG
>JAEZAL010000103.1 GCA_023427705.1 Bacillota bacterium
TATACTAATAGATAATCCTAATTTTTCACTTGAAAAATATAAACATATACTAAATAGTTTCTTTGAATATTTTTCAGAAATAGATTATATCGATATAACTGAATTTAAATTTCAATTTACTCCTGTAATAGATAAGGATTTAAAAACTTCTCTTTTAGATTTTATACTTAATGAATACGATATAGAGGTTATTGAAGAAGATTTTCTTTGCGATAAAAGTTTAAATAAAATTTATGATACAGCTTTTATGCTACCTTTTATTATTCATAATACAATTTTTAATAAGAACTCATTAAGCTTTTTAAGGGCCTTTGATGTTTTAGAAAAGGAAATAAGTTTAACAAATGAAGTATTTATAGGTGCCCCAGGTTTAGTAAACGACATGGGAATTAGAAAACCATCTTATTATGCTTACTACTTATTAAGTAAATTAGGTGATGAAATTGTTACTATAGATAATGGATTAATAGTAACTAAAAAAGATGATGAGTACTGCATATTGCTATACTCTTATACTGATGAACTTGAAGAAATACAAAACTTTGAAGATATCTTTACTAAACGTGGTAAAAGGAAAATTTACAAAAAAAGAATATCTTTAAATATTGAAAATATCAAAAAATCTTCAAGGATAATAACTTACGAAATAAGTGAGAGAATTGGTTCTTCATATAACTACTGGTTATCTATGGGTTCTCCAGATAGGTTAAATAAAGAAGAAAAAGAAATTTTACACAAAGCATCTTTCCCTAAAATAGAGTTTAGTTATTCAAAGAAAAATACAATTTTAAATATAATTGATGAATTAAAGGGCTATGATGCTAAACTGATAGTAATTAAAAACATAAAATAGATAATAAAAAGTACAAAGAAAGCAAATTTATTTGTTTCTTTGTACTTTTTCATTATATTGGAAATTTTCTCAATAACTTAAATGTACCTAAAACTAAACATTTAAGTCAATGCATTCTATAAGTTTAGTAAGTATAATTAATATATAAGTTAAACAATTATAAATAGAAAGGATTGATCTTAATGAGAGGGCTATTTTTCGTACCTAGCGTATTCTCAAAATATTCATTATTAAATATATTGTCATCATTTTTCCATCCAATTAAAAAGTAATTATAAATATATATTAGGGAAATTGTGAAATGAATATAAATATTTTAGAGAAAATAATCTTAATTAAGGAAAGCTCATAAAGAAATTAACTAATGTAATTAACTTCTTTATGAGCTTTCCTTTTTATATTCTTTATACTACTTTTCTAGATTCATAGCTAATGTAAAATATTTTAGAGAATCTTTTACATCTCCTAATTTATAATACATTTCTCCCATATCTAAGTATCTTTCGTGTCTCTTTTCTTTATTAGCAAACTTAAATAAAGAATCTAGTGAAAGGTTCATATACATCTCGGCTTGGATATATAATTCTTTCTTTTGAAGTATCATACCTTTTAAATAATATGATTCTTCTATTAATACTATATCTTTTGTATCTATAGCTGCATTTAAAGCTTTATCTGTAATTTCATAAGCAATATCATACTCCTTATTTTCATAAAGAGTTTTTATACATTTATTAAGAAATCTAACATATTTTTTCTCATCTATAGTTGGGAATAAATCAATGCCTTCCATAATTTCTTCTATTGCTTTTTCTCTGTTATTCGCATAAAAATAACTTTCACCACTTTTTCCCTTAGCAATTGCTAATACTGTTATTCTTTCTTTTTTATACTCATATGCTAATTTTATGTATTTTTCATAATCTTCTTTATTAAGTCTTATACAAACAATAGCAAAACTATGGTATATATCGCCTTTGTCTAAATTATTTTCAACATGATCAACATATTTTAAAGCTTCTTTTAAAATGCTATAGGCTTCATCTAATCTACCTAACTTTTCAAGACATTTACCTTCTCTATATGAGATATATGCATAATCAGACTTGCTAAAGTTCTTCTTATTCTTAATAAGTGCTCTTGCTCTACTATAATAATTTATAGCTTCATTATAATCTTCAATGCTATAAAAGAATGTAGCCATATCTACATAATAAGTTATAGTATTTTCAGGTGTATTATTTTTTTGATATAAATCATAATACTGCGATATAAGAAGCTGTATATTTTCAATTTTATTTTTCTTAACGTAATAACTAAATAGTTTATGAATAAGTTCAAATGCTAAATCATTATATGAATATTCTAAAGCATAATGTAAATTATGATTTACAACATTGTCCATTTCTTCATCTGGAACTAGTCCCCTGTTAATTAATTGTAAATTACTTATTATTTGTTCCTCTACATCTCTTACTAGATACTCATAATCAAGTCCTAGTTTTTCTGATATATACTCTAAAATATCCTTATCGGCTTTAATTTTACCATTTTCTATACAGCTCATTTTAGATATAGAAACTTTACTTCCACATAACTCTTTTAAAGTTATACCTTGATATATCCTTGCTCTTTTAATTTTTTCGCCAGTTGATAATATTTCCATTTAAATCCCCCGCCTGAATTAGTTTTTAAGTATTCCTAGCTTCCTAAAAATATTAACTCCCTCGTCTAAATACTTAGCTGCCTCTACCTCTTTCTTATTGTCTATATAGAACTTGCCTATCATTATTGCCAATTGTCCTGCTTGTTTTTGTAAATTACTCTTTTTAGCTAAATCATAAGTATCTAGTAAAACATATTCAGCCTCTTTAAATAATTCTTTCAGAGTATAAATTCTGTACCAAATTAAATTTAAATCTATTAAGTTTTCTACATCACCTTCTTTTAAATATGAATTGATTTCTCTAAGAATCTCTTCACATTTAGAAATGTCCTTTAACTTAATGTAATTTTCACAAATATTCATCAGAGTGTTAACAACTTTAGAGTCATTTCTTCTAATTCTAATCTCCTTAGATATTTCATAATGTTTGAAGGACTCCTCGATATTTTCAAATTCATAAAATAATTTTCCTAAATTATTTTCTATTTCTGATATATTACTAAGTTCATCTAGTTCTTTATATACCTCTAATGTCTTTTGAGAATATTTAATAGCATTAATTAAATCACCTTGCTTATTATATTCCTCTGATAATAATAGTAATGTTTTAGCATATTCTTCTCTATTTCTAACTTGTTCGAATTTACTTTTTGCTAAAAATGAATAATTCATTGCTTTTGAAATATCTTCTATATTAAAGTAAGCTTGAGCCATATAGTAGTATATTTCACCAAGTAAAAAATCATCTCCTATATTATTATCTAAGTAGACCTTTTCAGCTTGTCTTAAATAACTGCTTGATGAATGAAAAGCTTTCTGTTTTAATGTTATCTTTCCTAGATTTAAAAATGTATTGATTATTTCCTCATAATTATTGTTTTTAATAAAAATTACATTTGATGATAAGAAAAATTGTTGTGCTAAAGTATATTCGCCTTTGTACTTACATATTTGTGCCCTTAAATATATAATCTTTGCTTTTCTATACTCTAGATTGTATTTTTCAACATAGTACAATGCATTTTCAATATATTTTTCTCCAGTTATATAATCTCCAGATAATATATAGGATTCAGCAATTTGCTCATAATATATACTTATCTTTTCTGCTTGTGTTTCTTCGGATTCCATTAAGTACTCAACTGAAGTTTGCAGAGCTCCCGCTAAATATTCAAGTAAATCCATAGAAGGATTAGATCTCCCTGATTCAACTAAGCTAATTTGCCCAGGTGTAATTCTATCACCAGCTAAATCTTTAAGAGTCATATCTAATTCTTTTCGTCTTCTTTTAATTTTTTCTCCTAATGCAAGAATCTCCATAATTACTCTTCCTTTTCACACCAATATATTAATTTTCTTAAACTTTTCTATTATTTTTAATTATATCATAATTTAACCATTTTTAATAGTAATTATATATATAAAAAGCCTATTAATTTGCTTTTTTCGGCAAATTATTATATAAATAAAAATATTTTCTTATTTTTTCCTTTTATTTATTATATCATTAAACCTAATAAATCACTATAATTTATATTTTTTCTATAAATTTTATTATCTATCAATTAAATTTATTATTCAACATAAAATCACAGACAATGAAAAAGAGCTGTGATAAACAGCTCTTAACTTCTATTTCATATATCCCATCATCATGCCATAAGCATCTTCAGCCATATTCATAGCTCTTTTTCCAACTCTTCTTATGTTTTTTTGAGTTCTTCTATCCAATTGTGGCAATACAACTGCACTTACAGCCATTCCTATTACAGCGCCAGCTGCCATTCCTTTAAGCATTCTTAACATTTATCATCACCTCATAAACATTTTCTAATTTTATTATTTGTAATTTTTAATCTTATATTCATGAAATGATGTTATAATTATTTTTTACTTTGTTTATTTAATAAATATTCTGCATAATTTAAGACATCTTTTTGTTTATCTATAGGAAGATAATTTAATATTTCCTTTAACCTATTAATTATTTCATTATCTTCTTCATAATTCTTATCTAATGCAACTTCTTCTTTATCTATTTTCTCTACAACTATATCATTTTCTTTATTTATATTTATAATATTGATTTCTCTATCTCTAGCAATATTTTTTAATTTTTCTTTAACTAAATTATTAGAAACATAAACTTTATTGTTTCCAAGATATTTATAAAATTCATTATTAGACTCAATATTTAAAGCTTCTTTACATTTTTCATCTGCAATTTCATTATATAAATCTCCAGTATGACTATCTACCTTAACGAAGATAACTTCAATGCCACTATTCATTAAGTTTTTCATTTTATTATGATAGTCTATTGAAGATTGCTCTTTTCTTTCCCAAAAACCAGTAGCATGATGAGCTATACCAGCATAATCATGGAAAATAACCACTGTTTTTTCCTTTTGTCTTAATGCATACTCAACACCTTTTACTGTTGCTTCTAACTCTCCTGCTATTTGTCTTATACTTTTACTAGAATTATCTTCACTTTTTCCGTTTTCCACATACTCTACTACATTATTTTTAACAGCTACTAAAGCATAAGCATATCTTTCAGTAGAAATGTTATAACTTCCATCAACATAAATATGTAAACAATCCATAGGATAAGTATCTACACCTTTTTTTAGCATACCGTCTCCTTGAGATAAAAATGCCTTAGCTTCATTTATATCTTCAAAACTTTTATACTTAGCACCTTTAACCCCCTTTATATATCTTTGACATTCTGCCCATGTATCTACTATTAAGTTTTCAACCTTTTCGTTAGTATTAAAATTAAATCCTTCTTTAATTGCATAAACTTTTTTTGCCATGGATAGTACTCCTTCGTTTTATTTTATAATGTAACAATTTCCTCAATAAAGTTATAAATCTTCTCTACATTTCTAGCTCCTGTAAAGTTTACTACATATTCAACTATATTTCTTATTACAAAAACAATATCATTTTTTCCTTCCCAATTTTCTAATACAACTTTCACTGGTACATCAGCAATTACTCTTTCTAATGCAAAGAATGCAACTGCTATTTCATCTACTTTTCCTATAAAAGGAATGTTATCTGGTATTATATCCGTTGGAAAAGCAATATATGCTACAGCACCTGAAATAATAAGTTTTGTTTTTAAAGAAACTCTTTTATCCTTTAACAATCTAAATAATAAAGCTGCCATATCTGGAACTATAAATAAATAATCACTATATGTTTTAATTTTTTGTGGTAGCTTTTCTTCAACAAAATCTCTTCCTACACTATAATAGTCTTTTACTTTTTCTATATCTTCATCAATTATCTCAAACTCATTTTCCAGTTCTACTTCTTCCTCTTCAATTGAATCTTCTTTAATTAATGTACCCTTTATTGAAATATTAATATTAGATACATCAACATTTAAAAGATCTTGAGTAAAGTATATATCTGATATATTTAAATCAATATATGGAACATCCTTTAATAAATATTTAAGATTAATCTCTACTTTTCCATCATTATAACTTATACCTTTTTCTTCTAAGGATTTTAAAGCAAACTTTAATGCTACTTTTCTTAACATAGAGAATATACTTAATTTTGCTATTTTAAAAGATGATACTTCAGCATGTATAATATCATTTTCTATTCTGCTAAACTTAACACCAGCTACAAAATTTATAGTTATACCTTTTGTGAAGCTTCCGTGTAATATTATCTCATCTTGAATTTCTATTTTTTCTAAATTTAAGCCCTCTACACTTACAAATTCATTTAAAATACTTAATAAATCTTCGCCTGTTAATGCGACCTTAACGCTTGAAA
>JAEZAL010000199.1 GCA_023427705.1 Bacillota bacterium
TTAGAGGACAAGGCGAAGGAAAAATATACGTATGCCCTAATACTAATTGTAACTTTAGAGAAAAGGCATCACAATTTGAAAAGAGATTTGATAAAAAAGGCAAAGTAGATGAAAGAGAAGTAAATAATATGATGAAGAAAATGAAAAAGGAAGCAGAAGAGTTTAATAATAATCCTTTTGCAGACCTTTTAGGAAAAATGAATTTAAAAGAGTAGTAGTATAATAATTAGAAGATAGGATATATAGTTAAATGACTATGTATCCTTTATTTTATATAATATTATAAAAAATAAAGGATATAGTAAGAATAATTAAGTGCATTTTTAAATATAATTAATTAAAGATGAAAAAATATTATTTCTATTACTTATGAATTATGATATAATATCAACATAATTTAATACTATTTTATGGTTGCATATGCTATAACAGGGAATGAGGTTAGACTCCTCAACAGCCCCCGCTACTGTATAAGCTACGAAACTCTTAATAAGCCACTAAGATAATATCTTGGGAAGGTGAGAGGATTAGGTTTGAAGCTTTAAGTCAGGAGACCTACCATAAAATCTATATACAAAATTTCGGTGGGAAATTAAAGTAAAATTAAGATTATGATACTTAAGTCTTTATAGTATCATATATTTTTGTGCGCTTAAAACCCTATGAAAATAGGGTTTTTTTTTCGTAATTAAATCACTCGTTTATTTTTATAAGTAGTATTAAATTTTGGGGGAGCAATCGAAGAAAGGAGGGACAGGTTCTATTAAAGTTAAAAAATAATTAATTATAAGTTTAAAACAACTGTGCTAAACAGAAAGCAGAGTTGTAAGAAAAAATTATTATATTAAAAGAGTTTAGTGTAAAAAATAATTTTAAAGTGAAGGGTGATTACAATTAATAAGGGAAGTAAAAAAATTATAAAGATTATGATTAGTTTATTGGTTCTTATGTCTATGTTTTTTAACTTTACAGTTACAACATTTGCAGGGAATAATACAACTATACCAAAAGGTTATGTTACTATTGCTATAGAAAAATTTACATTGGGGCTTGGTTATGTAATTGAGCCAGTTAAAGTACCATTTTATGAAGGTGATAATATTGCCAAATTAACTACTGATATAATAGGTGAAGATAATTATGAAAGTTCAGGTAGCATAGAAAGTGGATTTTACTTATCTTCTATAAAAGATAATGATACAAGAGAAGCTAATGTACCACAGTATATATTAGATAATATCGGAGATGTTGGCGAGAGGTCAACAGAAGGTTGGCTTGGAGAATTTGATTATGCATTTATGTCAGGTTGGATGTATTCTGTAAATAATAAATTTCCTAATTTTGGAGCTTCTGATTTAGAACCAACAGATGGAGATGTAATTAGATGGCAATTTACTCTTAGTGGATTTGGAATGGACATAGGAGGAGGATTTGAGGGAGATTCAAATTCAGGATCTTTTGAAGGTTCATATATCCCAATGGCTAATAAGTATGAGCTTACAAAAAAAATAGCTGAAATAAATAGTTCACCAGATAAAGCAAGTATTCTTGCAAAGGATGGAGTGCAAGAGGCTTATAATAAAGCTTATGAAGTTATTACAGTAGCTGAGTCATCTCAGGAAGAAGTAGACTTAGCATTAAATAATCTTAATAAAGTAATTAACGGATCTAATGAAAATGTAGATTTAGTTGAACTTAGTCCAAGTTTAAAGGATGCAATTAATGAAACAGCAGCATTTTTATATAATAACACTCCAAATCCTGCTATTGGAACTGGAGCTGGAGAATGGACAATATTATCATTAGCTAGATCTGGATATGATGTTCCACAAAGTTATTATGATAAATATTATGCAAATGTAGAAAAGGAATTAGCTGAAAAAGATGGTGTATTGAGTAATGTAAAATATACTGAGTATTCAAGAGTTATTTTAGCACTTACAGCAATAGGTAAAGATGTAACAAATGTTGCAGGATATAATTTACTTGAAAAATTAGCTGATTTTAATAGTGTTAAAAAGCAAGGAATAAATGGACCTATATTTGCATTAATTGCATTAGATTCAAATAAATATGAGATACCATTGGTACCTGAAGTTACAGTACAAACTACCAGAGATATGCTTATAGACTATATATTAGAAAAAGAAATAACAACAAATGATGGTAAAGTAGGTGGATGGGCATTATCAGGAAAGGTTCCAGATCCTGATGTAACTGCAATGGCTCTACAAGCATTAGCGCCTTATAAAGATGATGAGAAAGTTAAGCCATATATAGATAGAGGGGTACAGGCCCTTGTAGATATACAAAAAGATAATGGTGGATATGCAAGCTGGGGCACAATTAATAGTGAAAGTATAGCACAAGTTATAGTTGCTTTAACAGCATTAGGAATAGATCCAGCCAAAGACACCAGATTTATAAAAGATGAAGGAAACTGGATACTTTCTGCTATTATGGAGTTCTATGTAGAAGGCGGAGGATTTAAGCATATATTAGACGGACAAAGAGATGGAATGGCAACAGATCAAGGAATGTATGCATTAGTTGCTTATGATAGATTTATTGAAGGTAAAAATAGTCTTTATGATATGACAGATAAAGAAGTTGCTGAAAATTTAGATGGCAGAGTAATGTTATCAGTACCTGAAAGAGTTAATGGAAATAAAGGCACTGAATTTAAAATTAATATAAAAATTGGAAGAGTTCCAGAAGGTTCATATAAATTATTAGATGGAATAATTAGTATTCCAGAGAGTATTGAGATTAAAAGTGTTGAAATGAGTAATAGTATTTCTGGAGGATTACCTGACTTTGGAGTAGAAGGTAATAAA
>JAEZAL010000216.1 GCA_023427705.1 Bacillota bacterium
TATCAATTATATATTGTTCACCTTTTTTATTCTTTATATTAATAACTATTGGAGCTTTTAAATTTGCTGTTATTTCTCTTGGTTTTGAATTTAGGGTAACTAATGAATATAGTAACACTTCTTCTGATGATTTTATTTCTAAGTTAGTAATTACTTCTTCTTTTAAATCTACTTCATAATTATCATATATTACGAAAGGAGATATTAATATAAATCCAATATCTTTATCTTCTAATGACTGAAGTATACTAAAAGGGCTATCTTCTCCAACTTCTCTTATCACAAATTTCTTTAAATTTTCAAATCCAGGTATACCTTTTTCAAACGTAATAATTTCAGTTTCTTCATATATAATTGTTCCATGTATTGGTGATACTATTTCCATATTCATCTTCTCCTATCTTAGGAAGTCTAAAAGTGATGGCTGTATTATTTTTGCACTTACTTGAAGTGAAGCCATATATATACTTTGGGCTACTGTTGCTTCTATATTTTTTTCCGCAAAATCTATATCCTCTGTTTGGGATAAAATATCTTTCAAATTAAAGTTTTGTTCATCATTTTGATTACCAGCTGATTCCATTCTATTTTGTTTAGCTCCTACTTCAGCTCTAATCTTCAATAGATTTGTTATTGTTTCATCCATTGTTTTTAAATATTCATTTGTAATCTTACTACTTTCATCAGTATTAACAGAAGCTACATCATCAGTAATTCCTTTTAATAAGTCCATTACATTTACACTTACGCCATTTTCATTGTTAAATATAAGAAGATCCATTGCTGATACACTATACTCCATGGTAACACCTTGTGAAACTTCCACATTTAATTTTTTTCCTATCATATTAATTTGATTTTGTACACTTTCATCCAAATTATGAAGTTCAAGAACTTCTCCTGATTTTCCTGATAAATTAATATAGTTATTTCCAGTATCTACACTTTTACTGCTTCCTATAGGTTTAGAACTAACCTTTGTTCCACCAAATATATACTTTCCATCAAAGCTTGAATTTAATATTTGAGCTATTTCATTTACTTTTTCATTCATTTCATCTCTTATTGCTTTCTTTTCATCACTACCATAAGCTGCATTTCCTGCTGAAACCATAAGTTCTCTGAACCTTTGAAAACTATTGCCTAATTGTTCTAAAGCTGTATCTGTAGTATCTAGCCAATTTGTTGTATCTTTAATATTTTCGTTATATTGTATATTGGCTCCAATATCTCTATTCATCTGCATACTTCTTGCAACCTTAAATGGATTATCTGAAGGTCTCCTTATTTCTTTACCAGAAGTAAGCTGATCATTTATCTTTTTCATATAATTTTGATTTCTACCAAGATCTCTTAAGAAACTTTTAGACATCATTTGATTTGTAATTCTCATTTACCTTCCTCGTATCTCTTTAGCCCGTTAACTATTACATCAAGTAACTCATCTACAGTGGCTATAATTTTAGCATTAGCATTATATGCATGTTGGAATTGTACTAAATTTGCCATTTCTTCATCTAGAGAAACACCTGACACAGAAGCTCTACTTTCATCTACGCTATGTAGTAAATCTTCTTGATTACTTACCATCCTTTGAGCTTCCTGTGCTTGAACACCAAGTCTATCTATAGTATCTTTAAAATAAGCATCCATCTTCATTCCAGATGTACTATTTTCTATCTTTAATCCATTATTAGAAAGAGTGTTTCCACCTTTAAATTCATCAAACATATCTTTTCTAGATATTACTGTTTCATTTACATCTTGAATTCTTATTAATGAATCTCTAAGTTGAGCAATTGATAAAGCTCTTGCTCCATCACCATCTCCATCAATATTATTTTCAAATGTATATGCAAATAAATCATCATGAGTTTTAGTTTTTATCTTCATAACATCTTCAAGTATTTCCTTATTAATAGAAATATTTTTAGCACTTATTTCTTCTTCAGCACTTAAAGTATCATCTAAGTTGTATAACAATCCATTTTCTCTATATTTAGCAACATCCTTATTAACAAAGAAAGGTAAATAATCTTTATCTACTCCACCAGGATTATTTAAAGGGTCTTCTATTCCACTATGAATTGCATTAACTGAAAAAGCTAAAGCTTTTGCTAATTTATCTAATTGATTCATATAGTCTTCTATATCTTTTTGTACAGAAACTAATCCACTTGCGCTTCCTGTTTCTGGTTTAAATACCATAAGCTCTGAATAAGTTATAGTATCTCCATTTCTAATTGGATATCCATCACCTCTAGCAGCTTGTCCTGTCTTGTCAGCCCAAATAATTCTATTATCTTGAATTTCTTTAGCCTGTTCTTCTGTTATTCCAGAAACTTTAAAGGTCTGCTTATTAACTTCACTATCCATTTTTCCATTTTTATAGTATGTAACTATATAGGTATTCCCAGCTAAATCATTTTTATCTTTTTCTACATTAGTCACAAAAGAAAACCTTGATACGTCTCCATTAGGTCTTGAATTAACTAATAAAGAAGCTTTCATCTTTCCTACTTCAGTAGGCTTTACATCTATTCCATTAAATTCTTTTTTATCTACTTGAATTCCAAATTTATAGCTTAATTCATCTAATAATAAATCTCTTCTATCCATTAAATCATTAGGTGCATTCCCTGATACAGTAACACTTATAATTTCCTGATTTACTCTATCTAACTGTTCTAAAAGACTATTTACTTCAGTAACTGTACTCTTTAGCATATCTTGAGTATTAGTTTTAAGATTTTCAAGTTTAGTATAAGTAGAGTTAATAGCATCTGCTAGAGCTGCTGATTGTTGTGCAACTACTGTTCTAGAATTTGAACTATTAGGTTGCTTTGAAAGTTCTTGAAACCCATCAAAGAACTTTCCCATTAATGTTGATAATCCTGTATCTGATGGTTCATTAAAAACACTTTCAACTTCGTATAAATAATTATTTCTCATATCATATTTACCTAAAACTGCATTTTCAGTTCTAACTTGATAATCTAAAAAGCTATCCCTTACTCTTTCAATTGCTTGAATTTGAGCTCCTGTACCAAGTTGTCCCGCTTGAACTGCTGACCCCATAGATGGTCCACCAAAAGGTCTACTAGTTTCTATCTTAGCTCTTTGTCTAGAATATCCAACTGTATTAGCGTTAGCAATATTATGAGAAGTTACATCTATACTTTTTTGCTGTACATTCATGCCTCTTTTAGCTATGTTAAATGTAGAAAATAATCCTGACATAATCTTTCCTCCAATTTCTCATTACCTTTTTATACTTCCATAGGAATTATAAGTAGCTATTTCTTTTTTGGGATTTATTAAATTTAGCATCTTATTGGTAAAGCTTAATTGTTGCTTTATCAATAATTCATTTGTATCCTTTTGAAGTATCATTTCATTTAGTAATTTTTGAATACTTCTATATGAATTATCTAAATTACTATTATTTGAATTCAATATATAATCTTTTATTGAAGTATTACCTAAAACCCTTCTCCTATTAACTTCAAATTCTGCTACTTCTTTGTTTTTTACTTTTATTTCTTCTACTATAGCTTCCATTCCAAAAATATCTCTATTTAATATAAGCTTATATTGTTTATCTAATAATGATAGTAATTCTCTTAATTTCTTTTCTTCTAAAGTAATAACTTCATATAATTTATTACTCATATTATTTCTTACCTTTCATTTCTTCTAAAATTCCTCTTGCAATAAGCCTAGCATCATAAGAATATGTTCCATTTGAAATTTCATTTCTAACTTCTAAAACTCTTCTTTTATTATCATAATTATTATCTATAGAATAATCCTTTAAGGCTTTTGATGCTTCTGAAATTTCTATCCTGTCACATACTTTTTCTTTTTCTATCTTATCCATTTTATTAGAAGTAACTTTATTATAATAATTAATTACATTTGTTCCATTAACTCCTTTTATATTCATAATTCCCTCCAACAATTTCTTATATAATACTTATCGTTATTTTTAAGTAAAAGTTTAGTTTTTAAATTAAAAAACAATCCATAAAAATAGGAGCTGCCACCAGCTCCTTAATTTTAGTTCACAAACTATGTATCTACCTTAAAGATTTAATTCTTTCCACACCACTCACAATACTTGTTATTCTAACTCCGAAATTCTCATCAACTACACCAACTTCACCATATGCTATTTTTTTACCATTTACAAGTATTTCTACAGGTTCTTCTGCCAATTTATCTAGTTCTATTAATGAGCCTGTACTTAAATTTAGTATATCTTTTATGCTCTTTTTAGTTCTGCCAAGTACTACTGAAACATCTAAAGGAACATCTAATATTAAATCTATATTCCTATGAGACTCTCCTACTTTCCCTTGAGATAGAGATTCAAAGCTAGCATCATGTACTTCAATAGATTTTTCTTTTATTGAATGTTCTATATCCTCTTTATAGTTAGCTGTTATTGCTGCTTCACTATATCCATAATCATCAATATCCTTCTCTGTTTCATTATCTTTAAATGAAACATTATTATCTACTTTCATATTCACTGTAGCTTCCTCCCTTTCAGATAATTCTTCCCCCATCATTATAGAAACTATTTTCTTAGCTGTTTCTATAGGTAATATTTGCATCATATTAGATTGAAGTAATCCTTCTATTGTTAAATCAAAACAAATTTTCACTATTGCTTCATTTTCTGGAATATTATCCGAAATATTTTCATTGATTTCCTTCCATATCTTTGACTTTGGAGGAGAAATATTTACCTCTCTATCAAACATAGTTGCCATTGAAGTAGCTGCAGAGCCTATCATTTGATTCATTGCTTCTTGTACTGCACTTACTTCTAATTCTGATAATTCTGATGTAGAAACTTTCCCATCTCCACCCATCATAAGGTTTGAAATCACAGCTGCATCAATAGTTTGCATAATTAATAGATTTCTACCTGTAATACCAGATACATATTCTACATCTAATATAATGTTTGGATATTCAAAACTATCTTTTATATTTTTTAAAGTTGTTACTGTAACCTTTGGTGTTGTAATATTCACTTGTTTGTTTATAAGTTGATAAAGTGCTGTAGAAGCTGACCCCATAGAAATATTACCTATTTCGCCTAATAAGTCTTTCTCTATTTCTGATATAACTTCTGAACTAGAATTCTCTCCACCACCCATTAATAATGAATCTATTTCCTCTTGAGATAAAAAACCGCTACTCATTCTCAATCACATCCTTATATAAAATCTCTAAAATCTCTACTCCCATATTCTTTCCTACAAATCCAGGTTTAGCTATAAAACATTCCTCTTCTTCTACAAAAACTTTAACTGGATTACTGCATTGAGAATCTAATACTAAAACATCTCCTTTAACTAGCTTTAAAAAGCTATCAATTGTTATCTCTGTTTTACCTAACTCTACATGCATATTTACTTCTACAGGATCAATTCCCTTCTTAAGCTTTTCTTGTACTTCACCTTTAAGCTCGTCATCGTCATCACTCTTAAACCAATATTGAACAACAAGCTTATCAAGTATTTTTTCTACACTTAAATATGGAATACATAAGTTCATATATGTAGTACTTTTTCCTAATTCAACTAAAAAACTCAATAAAGCAACTGGCTCATTAGGAGCTAATGTTTGATTTGCTGAAGGATTAGTTTCTAACAATTCAAATTCTGGCTTTACTTCTAATATACCATCCCAAGCTAACACCATGGATTTTATCATTTCTGTTGTCATATTTGACAATATATTTTTCTCAATTTCTGAAAAGTCTTTTGTCTTTTCATATCTTTGTCCAGTTCCTCCTAAAAGTATATCTAATACTTGAAATGAAAATTGTGGATTCATTTCAAGTAATAAATTTCCTTGAAGTGGATGCATTTTAAATATTGTTATTATAGTTGGATTAGGGATCGAGTGAACAAATTCTTCATAAGTAATTTGTTCTACACTTTGAATTTCAATTTTTACATGTTTTCTAAGCTGCCCTGAAAGATAGTTACTTACTATCCTTGCAAATGAATCATGAACCATTTCTAAAGTTCTTATATGATCTTTAGAAAACTTTTGTGGACTTCTAAAATCATATTTTTTAATTTTATGCTTTTCTTCTTTATCCTTAAGCTGGTCTGGTTCAACATCCCCTGTAGACAAGGCAGATAGAAGAGCATCTATTTCACTTTGACTAAGCACCTCTGCCATTTCTATCCCTCACTTTTCATTGATTAATTAATTTTTCTATATTTATTACAGTTAACAATTTATCTTCTAAATGAATTATTCCTTTAATATTAGCTTCAGTACTATGATTATCAAGTTTTTGAAGCCTATTTTCTTCAACATCTATAACTTCTTCTACATCATCTACAGTTACACCTAGTTCTTCTTCATCAACTTTTAATATAATAATATTATTTTGCTTTTTATCTGACTCAATATTAAGTAACAAGTTTAAATCAACTAATGATTTTATACTACCCCTTAGATTTATTAACCCCTTTATATAATTAGGAGCTTTTGGAACCTTAGTAATAGTCATCATATCATTAATACTTAATACTTTATCTGTTTCAACTGCAAAATGCTCTTCTCCTAATTTAAATATTACAAATTGCATCCAGCATTCCTCCTAATTTTATTTAGCCAATAACTTTTCTTATTGCTTCTAATACTCTATCTGCCTGGAATGGCTTAACAATAAAGTCTTTAGCTCCTGATTTTATTGCATCCATAACCATAGATTGTTGTCCCATTGCAGAACACATAATTATTTTTGCATTTGCATCAAAGGTTCTAATTTCTTTTACAGCTTCTATCCCATCCATATCTGGCATTGTTATATCCATAGTTACAACATCTGGTCTTTCCTTTTTATATAAGTTAACTGCTTCTACTCCATTACTTGCTTCACCTACTACTTCAAAGCCATTCTTTTGTAATATATCCTTTATCATCATTCTCATAAAAGCAGCATCATCAACTATTAAAACTCTTTTCATCTTAAAACCTCCAAATTATTTTATTCCTAGTGACTCTAGTATTTTTTCTAATGATCCCGGCGAAGGAACAAAATAGAAATGTCCTTCAATATTATTTTCTTCTTCCCCAATAAATAATGTTTCAATATCTAAAACATATTCTTGATATTGTCCTGTTTCTATAAAAGTAGATACAAGAATAGCACTTATCATATCATTTACTACTGCTGGTACTGATGCTGTAACTTTTAATCCAGTAAAGTCAGCAATAGAATTCATAAAAGAAGATGATATTATATTTCCTATCTCACCTATTACAGAAAGCCCCATCTCACTTAAGTTATCTTCTTTTACTAGTGTAAGTTTTGAAATTATATTAAGAGCTACTTCTTCATTAAATACATATAAAATGCTCCCTTCTATATCCTCTAAAACTTTTACTAGTACTGCAACTACCTCATTTTCCTTATAGCTATTAAACAATTCATCAAATGCTATTAAATTCATATTTGGAACTGACATGTCTATTTTTGTTCCAAGAAGAATAGATAATGAAGTTGCTGCATTTCCTGCTCCTATATTAGAAACTTCTTTTAAAGCATCTAATTGAAGTGGATTCAAGCTTTGGTAATTCATAAAAACCTTCCCTTCTAAATTAGTGCTGCAACATCTAGTATTAATGTTACTAAGCCATTACCTAAAATAGTAGCACCTATATATTCTTTTAAAGACTTTAATGTCTTACCTAATGGTTTGATAACTATTTCTTGTTGTCCAAATAAAGAATCAACTAGTAATCCTACTGTCCTTTCGCCTACTTTAACTATAATAATAAACTTCTTTTTAGTATCTTTACTTTCTATATTTAACCTTTCGTTTAACCTTATAAAAGGTATAACGTTCTCTCTATAAATGATAACTTCTTCTCCATTAGTCTTTTTCACATTTTCTTCTTTATAATCTATAACTCTATCTATAAAGCCTAATGAAATAGCTAATGTTTCATCACCTATTTTTACTAACAAAGCTTGTATTATTTGAAGAGTAAGCGGAAGTTTGATAATAAAACTTGTCCCACTACCTTCTTCACTAACTACATCAACAGTACCTCCAAGTGCTGAAATTTTGCTTTTTACAACATCCATTCCAACTCCTCTTCCTGAAATATCTGTAACCACACTATTTGTACTAAATCCTTGTGCAAATATAAGATTTTTTATATCATAATCACTTAAAACTTCTGTATTTATTCCAATTTCTTCTGCTTTTTCTTTAACTCTATTAATATTTATGCCTGCGCCATCATCTATTACTTTAATTAAAGCTTTTGTTCCTTCTTGGTATGCTACTAATTTAATTGTACCAATAGGATCTTTTCCATTTTTTATTCTTTCTTCTTTATTTTCTATACCATGATCTGCTGCATTTCTTAAAAGATGAATTAATGGTTCTCCAATTTCATCTATAACTGTCCTGTCTAACTCTGTTTCAGCTCCCTCAATGATAAAATTAATTTCTTTTTTAAGTTCTACAGATAAATCTCTAATCATCCTTGGAAATCTATTGAATACCACATCTAATGGCAACATTCTTATTTTCATAACCAAATCCTGTAGATCTGATGTTGTTCTCTCTACTTGTTCTAATGTTTCTATTAATTCTTGAGACTTATCATCAATAACTATTTGTTCTAGCCTAGTTCTGTAAATTACAAGCTCTGATACCATATTCATAAGCTTATCTATTCTTTGTAGATCTACCCTAACTGATTGGTGAGCTCTTTTTGAACCATTAGTATTTTCTTTTTTTATTTCTTTGTACTCAATATTTTTGCTTTCTATTTGCACATTTTTTACTATAGCTTTTGCATCATCTATTACTTCTTTATTATTAATTATAGATTCATGATAATTCTCTATTGCTACATAAGAAGTTTCAACTTTATCTACTTCTGAAATATTATTAATTAATCTATATATTTCTTCTTTAGATTTTGTAGTTAATAATACAAATATTAATTCTGTATCAAACTGTTCATTTTCTATATCTTCTGTTGATGGAAAAGACTTTATTATTTCTCCTTGTGATTCTAGTTCTTGAACTATTAAAAATGCCCTAGCTGATTTTAATAAAGTATCTTTCCTCAAATAAACTTTTACATTTATTCCATTATATTTATTTTTTTCAGCTTGCTTAATAACTGATATATCATATTCATTTAAAAATACGTCAATTGAATTACTCAATTCCTTTGTAACACTTTTTTCTATATAGTTATTCTCATCTATACTTACTACTTGTTCTAAGGACCTTATTATGCTTGAATATTCAATTTCTTTGTCATTTCCTTCTTCTATATTGCTTACCATTCTTTCTAAAGTGTCAAGGCAATCAAATAGTATAGTAACAACATTTCTAGTAACTTTAAGTTTACCTTCTCTAAATTCTGATAATACATCCTCCATCTTATGAGTCAACTCAGCTATATTATTATATCCCATAGTTGCAGCCATTCCTTTAATTGTATGAGCTACTCTAAAAATTTCATTAAGTTTATCTATATTGTTTGGTTCTTGTTCTAAATCTAAAAGTGCTTCATTTAAAGTTTGTAAATTCTCCATTGACTCTTCTAGAAACATAGACATATATTGAGATACATCCATAATTTCACCCCTTTATACTTTCTTATAAATAAAAGTAGATATTTTTTCTAATTGGAAATCCTTATAATTATAAATACTTTCTGTTGCTCCTACAAATAATATTCCACCTTTTTTTAGTGACTGTGCAAATCTTTTAAATATTTCTTTTTTTACTTCATTTTTAAAATAAATAATAACATTTCTACATACAATTAAGTCAAAATTTGTATCGTATTTATCTAATATTAAATCGTGCTGTTTAAAAGTTACCATAGATTTAATTTTCTCATTAATTTTATATTTTTCATCTTTTATATTAAAATATCTTCTTTTAAAAGTTTCACTTACATTTTTCATTTCTACAGATATATACTCTCCAAGTTCAGCTTTTTTCAGTATATTTTTATCAATATCTGTTGCCAATATATCTACCTTAACTTTAGGATTTATATCATCAATTATAATTGCTATACTGTAGGGTTCACACCCCATTGAACATGCAGCACTCCATACTTTTAATCTAGAAACATTTTTACTATATTCTCTAATTACTCCTTGTAATTCATAAAATAATTCAGGATTTCTAAAAAACTCTGTAACATTTATAGTAATGAAATCTAAAAACTTTTCTCGTTGTTCTTTATTTGTAAGAAGGATATTTTTATATTCATCTAAACTTGTTATTCCAGTCCTTAACATCAAGCTTCCTATTCTTCTATTTAACTGTTCAGATTTATACGCATTTAAATCAATGTTAAACTCTTTATAAATCCATTTATGAAACTCTATAAAATCCATATCTACTCCTAATTTCCCATAATTAAGTCTTTTATCTTTAAGGCTATATTCTTTAATGGAAGTACATAATCAACACAACCAGTTTCATATGCACATTTTGGCATTCCATAAATAACAGAACTATCTTCGTCTTGAGCTATAGTTATTCCTTTATTCATTTTTACAACAATAGTTCCCTCTGCTCCATCTTTTCCCATTCCCGTAAGAACTACAGATATTATTTTATTTCCATAAGTTGTAGATGCTGATATAAATAATTTATCAACTGCTGGCCTTACACCCCATATTGGATTTTCCTTAGTTAATCCTATAATTCCAGGTTGTCTAATTACCATATGATATCCACCTGGTGCTATATATACTTTATTCTTTTCAATCCTTATACCATCACTGGCTTCTAAAACTTCTAAAGAACACTTTTTATTCAATCTTTCAGCAAAAGATTTAGTAAAACCACTAGGCATATGCTGTACAATTAATACTGCCACATTTAACTCTCTAGTTAATTGAGTTATTATACTTTCTATAGCATTTGGACCACCAGTAGAAGCTCCAATTAATATTATGTCTTTAATTCCTCTTACTGCATCATTCCTCAATACTGAAACCCTCCTCTAGAGATTTCTCAAATTACTACCAATGCTTCTAATAGTTACTGCCCCATCTTCACTTTCAAATATCATAGTTCTACCTTTATTTCCCCCAATATCCTCTCCTATAATAGGAATTGATAATTTATTTATAGCATTAATAACAGCTTCGCTATTTCTTTTTCCTATATCACTAATAATTTTTTTATCAGGAAAATTAAACATTGATGCTCCACCTGCTATTTTAGCTGTAATATTTTCTTTACTACATCCATAAGCTATCATCTCTTTAAGTAATACATCAACACCTAAATCTGCATACTTTAACGGATTCACAATTTCTTTAAACTGTCTACTATCTGGCAGCATAATATGTACTAATCCTGCAATTCTTTTTTCTTTATCATATAAAGCTATTCCAATGCAAGATCCAAGTCCCATGGTAATTAGTTTGTCAGGGGATGATACTATAGCACTATCTGCTATCCCAACTCTAACCTCTTTTTTGTCATTCAAGAATTTCCCTCCTGAAAAATAATTTCTTCTTCCTCAGCTGTCAATACATTTTCTAAATTTAGCATAATTATTATATTTTCCTTTTTTCTAATTAGTCCTTTAATATACCTATTTGATATTAAAGTTGTAAGACTATCAGAATTCTTAATTTCATCACCAATTATGCTTAACACTTCACTAACACTGTCAACTAAAATACCAAATTTACCATTTTCTCTTTTAACAACTATTATCTTCTTATCTAAAGTATTTTCACTTTTAAGTTTAAATTTATCTGTAAGATTTATAATTGGTAAAACACTGTTTTCATAGTTTATTACCCCATCTAAGAAGCTTGGAGAATCTGGAAGAGCAGTTGGCTCTTCATATCCTAAAATCCTTTCAACTTCCATAATATCAGTTGCATAGTACTCATTTCCTAGCTTAAAAACTAATATTTTTATCTCTCTCATTTCCCATTTCCTCCTATAGAAGTAGCTTATCAACTGCTAAGTTACCATCTTTTTCAATATATACATGAATATTTTTAGATGCCTTGTCCAAAATATACTTCTTATTTCCAATAATAAAAGTAGTATTTCTATATGCTACATCTACATAAATATTTCCATACTTTCCTACTTCTAAATTAGTAACTACACCTGAATCACTACCAACTATCGAAGCTTTTATTAATTCATTTGCTTTTAAATATCCACCTCTACAAACTACCTTTTCCGTAGCAAAAGTAATACTCTTAGTAGCATTTATTTCACTGGTAAATAAACCTTTTCCTGAAATATTAATATTACCAACAACATGAATTTTTGATTCTTGAGCATATTCCATATTTAAATTTGCTTCAGTAATAACATCCTTTTCTAAATCTAAAAGTTCCTCATCTATTCTGTTTATAATTTCACCTATTTCAGAAATATCCTTAATGGAACTTATTGACGCTCCTAAAAGCTTTGTCTTTATTAAATTTACAACAATTGAATCTTTTTCCTCATCTTTAGCAGCATTTGATATGATTTTAATTAGTATTTTAGATAAACTTTTAAACTTCTTTTCTATTAAAGACTTTATTAACAATCCAATAGGTATATTATTTTTTATTAGATTATTACTTTTTATATAATCTAAATTTAATAGTATTGAGCTTAAAATATCTTTTAGTTCTTTTAAGGAAATAATTCTATCTGATTTTATTAAATTAGTTCCTCCAATTTTTATATTTGAATTTACTATGTTTCCTAATATTTCGCTAGAATTTTTAGCTTCTATTTCAGCACTAAAAACACCACCACGAATTATAAGACTTCCCCCAGATATTACCTTCATACCTTCAGTAACTTTACCATTAATCTCTACATTAGCTGGAAAATTAACATTTCCTGTAGCAATAGTTACATCTTTATTTAATACATATAAAGGCTCCACCCAAACTTTATTTTTTGAAAAATTTGGTTTTCCATCAATGGTAGCTATAATTAAATTCTCGTCCATCCTTGTCCCATTTCCTGATGAAAAATTACTTTTTTTCTTCGGTTTTCCCGGAATCACCTGATTAAATATATTTATACCATCGATTCCATTTACCCCTTTTATAATTTCGGCCAATAAATCATTAGCTTTAACACTTGTTATAGTATTAAATGATCTATAATCTATTTTTTCATCTTCTTCATATTCTTTATTATTAGTATTAAAGAAGATTTTTATTTTATCTTCTATGGGTGGTTCTGGTGCCTTTCCTCTAGCTATCAATACATTTTTTATTTCTTTACCTTCTACTATTTGCTTTATAGCTTCCTCATCAATACCATAAGAAATTTTCATTTTTTTTAGTTCAAAAATAAGTTCTTCTTTAGTTATATTAGGAGGAGCTTCGCCCTCCTTTTCTATAACTTCCAAGGCTAAACTATAATTTTCTTCCCTGTCCTTCAAAGAATAACTTTTACCACCTTCATACTCTACTGAAGCATAAGCTTCTATACCATTTTTACTAGTAATTATTTCTATACTTCGCTTAAATGGTAAATTTAATTCTTCAAATTCTATTTTATTTTCTTCTTTTACTTTAAAAGGTCTATTTATAATTTCACCATCTATGTAAAGACATCCTTTGGCTGGTGGAATAATTATGGGAAAATTACCATTTCCTATAGGATTCTTTACTATTATTTTATTGTTCTGCACACAAATACTGCCATTTTCATTAATTATTTTTTCACTTTCATGCATTATAATAGCTTCCTCTCATTTATTCTAAATACCTATAATTATTAAATAATATTATCATTAACCCTAATTATTAATAATATTAATTTACAAAAACTATTTATTAAATTTATTTATATATGTTTCTATTTCCTTATTAAATTCCTTTATTAATAATCTCATTGTGCTATTATTAACATTTAATTCAATATTATCTACTTTTGATATTGGAAGTATTTTAGGTGATGTTCCAGATATAAACATTGCATCAAAATCATATATATTTTTATAATTTATATTTTTTTCTTCAACTTTTATATCTAGAGATTTTGCAAGTGATATAATTCTTCCTCTTGTTACTCCAGGTAAAACATCTTCTAATGGTGAAGTATATAAAGTATCATCTTTAATTAGAAATATATTTGATTTGCTACCTTCTGTTATATTACCTTCATTATTTACTAGTATAGCTTCAAAAGCAGATGCCTTATTAATTTCTTCAGTTACTTTTTGTCTAAAATTACTGTCTACTACTTTTGCATTAGGATTAGTTCTTTCCCCATGATATAATATAGTATTTACACCACTCTTATATAGCTCTTCATTTGGATAACTATGTCTTATGCTAAATACTTTCATAGTATCTGTTTTTATATCAAAAGTTAGCTTAATATTACCAAATTCAACCTTATTAGCTTCAATTAATTTTATTAAGTATTCTTTAATTTTATCGTATTTATAAGAAAATGGTTTTTCCATTAACCTGAAAGAGGACTCTAATCTTTTAAGATGCTCCTCGTAAAATAATGGCACTTTATTTATCACCCTTATTACTTCATAAATTACTCTTCCACTTTCTAATGAATCATTTGTATAATTTTTAACTGGTTCTAAGTGGCCATCTTCCAAATAATACTCTAAAATAGCTTCCATCTATTTTCCCTCCTTGTTATTTCCACTTAAGTATTTTAAATTCACTTTTTTTCCTATAATTAATAAGAAATGCATTTCCAACTAAATCTAAAAGAGGCTTATCAGATAATGAATCTGAAAACATATAGGAGTTTTTATAATCAACTTCAATACTTTTTTCCTTTAATACTTCCTTTAGCCTTTTTACCTTTTCTTCTCCCTTACAATTAGCTCCATCCATTTTTCTAATAAATTTTCCACCATCTATTAAAAATCTAGTTCCAATTATCATATCTACTTCTTCTATTGCATAAAATTCATTCAAATAAAACTCTGGTGATGCAGAAATTAAGTATATCTTATATCCTTCTTTTTTTAATTTCTTCATCATTTGTATTGCATCTTCATATAAAATATTTTCTAATACATCTCTATAGAAACTTTTTACTAAAAGAGTTAATTCTTTTTCATCTATTTTATCTATAAATTTAAGAAAACTTTCTTTTACTCTTCTTTCATCATAAATACCAATTTTATACATAAGACCACAATAAATAGCCCTTGGTAAAAATCTAATATTCTTTATATCCTTAAAAATCATATATTTATATAATTGCATTAAGGTTTCTTTTCTAGTTATAGTATAGTCTACATCAAATAACGCCAGTTTATCCATTTTGTATTCCTCCTAAGCTTTTCACAATTAAATTATATACTAAAAATTACTATTATTAAACAAAAAATATACTGACATAAATAAACAAAAAATGAGCTATCCCATGATAGCTCACACTAAAAATATAAAATTATTAAAATAATTCTCAAAAATATAAAACTTAAAAAATTTTATAAATTTAAATGTCATCATAATTCTATTTTAATTTTGCCAAAAAACTTTCTAATCTATTTAAACCTTCTTCAATAGCTTCTCTTGAAGTAGCATAAGATAACCTTATATATTCATCTAATCCAAATGCTATCCCAGGTATTACAGCTACTTTTTCTATGTCCAGTAGGTTCTTAGAAAATTCTAAAGAAGAGTTAATAGAATTATTTGATATACTTTTTCCAAAATACTGTCCTATATTTACCATAATATAGAATGCCCCTTTAGGCATAATATATGAAACTCCATTAATTTTATCAAGCCTCTCCATCATATAATTTCTTCTTTTTTTAAATTCAACAATCATTTTATTAAGACTCTCTTGCGATCCATTTAAAGCCTCTATTGCTGCATATTGAGATATTGAATTAATGTTTGATGTCATATGACTTTGAATACCACTCATAAGAGTTGCTATTTCTTTACTTGAAGCTGAATATCCTACTCTCCATCCAGTCATAGCATAAGACTTAGAAAGTCCATTTATTACTATAGTCCTTTTATAAGCATCTTCTGATATAGAAGCTATACTTATATGTTTATTATTATCATAAATTAACTTTTCATATATTTCATCAGATATAATTATTAAATCATTTTCTTTTGCAAATTCTGCAATTTCAATTAATTCTTCTTTTGAATATATACTTCCAGTCGGATTATTAGGACTATTTAAAAGTATAGCTTTAGTTTTATTTGTAACTACTTTTCTTAAATCCTCTATCCTATACTTATAATCATTTTCTTCAATATTATTAACGTAAACTGGAACTCCATCTGCTAATCTTATAAGTTCTGGATAGCTCACCCAATAAGGAGTAGGAATTATTACTTCGTCACCTTTATTTAATATAGCTAAAAATGAATTAGCTAAACATTGTTTTGCCCCTGTAGATACTACTATTTGATTTGTTTCATATATTAGCTCATTATCATTTTTAAACTTTGTGCAAATAGCCTTTCTAAGTTCTAAAATGCCACTTGTTGGTGTATATTTTGTTTTTCCATCTTTCATTGCAGAAATTGCGGCATCTATTATATTATCAGGAGTATTAAAATCTGGTTCACCTGCACTAAAACTTACTACATTTACTCCCTCTTCTCTTAAAGCCTTTGCCTTTGCTGTAATTTCTAATGTTATTGATGGATTAATTTCTCTTGCCTTACTAGATAAATCCATTACTCTTCCCCCATTTATTTACTTAAATTAATTAGTTTATTTAATAATTCTTCACTAATTCCATAGCTTCCTATTATATTTTCTTTTAAGCTTTCCTTACCATGATAATCACTGCCCCCAGTAATTAACATCTTATATTTTTTTGCTAAATTATAAAAATTGTTAGTTTGTTCTTTAGAATGACTAGGATGATATACTTCTATCCCTTTCAATCCAAAAAACTTTAAATTTTTTATTATATTTTCTACTGCTAAGGACTTGTAAATTTGTCCAGGGTGAGCTAACACTGGAATTCCCCCTGAATTAGTTATTACTTGTATAGCCTCTTTATAATTAAGCTTATATCCTTTTACATAAGCTTTTTTTCCTTTAACTAAATGATTAGTAAAAGCTGCTTTATAATTATCATAATATCCTTTTCTAACCATAGCTTTAGCAACATGACTTCTTCCAACTGTAGAATTTAAATCTACTTCTAAGTCTTCGATTTCTAAATTAATACTCTCTTTTTTTAATCTAAAAAGTATCTCATTAATTCTCTCAATTCTTTCCTTATTCAACTTATTTACAGTATTGATTAATTCTATATTATTTACATCTATAAAATAACCTAATATATGAATTTCTAAATCTTCATATTCTGCACTTAATTCTATACCTGATATAATTTGAATATCATCATATTTATTTTTTATAACATATTGTGAAGAAATTGAGTCATGATCTGTTATAGAAATACATTTTACTCCTAAGTCTATAGCGTTATTAATTATTTCCTCGGGTGACATGCTGCCATCTGAATAGTTAGAATGAATATGTAAATCTGCATATTTCATATTAACACCCTATTTCTTAAGTTTATACTAAGAATATATCATTATTAATAAAAAATGACAATTAAAAAAGACACTTTCGTGTCTTTTTTATTATTTATTCTGCTAACTCTTCGCTATAGAATTTTGATACTCTATCAAATTCATCTTCTTCTGGAATAATTAATTCTCCATCTTCTAATGATCTAAATAAGTATACTGAATCTTCATTAGGATCTTGAGCTAAAATATATTCATTTTCTTCAAATTCAAATGCATCTATTATAGGACAAGAGATTACATTGCCATTTTCATCTTCTAAATCCACTACAAAGTGTTCGTGATGGTCTTCTCCACATCCGCATCCTTCATTATGTTCATGTCCATGATCATGTCCACATCCACATGTGTTTTCTTCTTCATTACATCCACATTTCTTTTCATTATCCATTTTAATAATCCTCCTTTAATGAGATTAATGTTCTATTTAATTCTACCCTTAAATTACAAAAATTAAAAGTAAAACATTTAAATTATTATATTATTTTTTGATTTTTAATTTTAAATTAAAAAAATAAGGAGCTAAATAGCTCCTTATTTATAAACTATTGTTGTGTAGCTAATCTCTTGTAGTTTGCTAATCTTTCCATAGCATCCTTTTCTGTCTTTTCGAATAAAGCTTCTGCTTGTTCTGGGAATGCTTTTGCAAGTGAAGCATATCTTACTTCTCCCATTAAGAATTCTCTGAAGCTTGCTTTTGGTTCCTTAGAATCTAATGAGAATGGATTCTTAGTTCCAATTAATGTTGGGTTATATCTATATAATCCCCAATATCCGCATTCAACAGCTCTCTTAGCTTCTTCTTGGCTGTTCATCATACCAGTCTTAATACCATGGCTTATACATGGAGCATAAGCAATTATTAATGATGGTCCATTATATGCTTCTGCTTCAGCTATAGCTTTAAGAGTTTGGTTCTTATCAGCTCCCATTGAAATTTGTGCTACATATACATAACCATATGTCATAGCCATCATTCCAAGGTCTTTCTTCTTAATCTTCTTACCTGATGCAGCAAATTTAGCTATTGCAGCAGTTGGAGTTGATTTAGAAGATTGTCCACCAGTGTTTGAGTAAATTTCTGTATCAAATACAAGTACATTTACGTCTTCACCAGAAGCTAGAACGTGGTCTAATCCACCGTATCCGATGTCATATGCCCATCCGTCTCCTCCGAATATCCATTGAGATCTCTTAACTAAGAAGTCTTTATCCTTTAAGATTTCTCTTGCATAATCAGCATCAACATTTTGTAATACAGCTATAACTCTATTAGCTCTATCTCTAGTTCCTTCTCCACTGTTCATATGATCTAACCAGTCTTGAAGTACTACTTTAACATCTTCTGAAATTTCAGTTTCTAAAGC
>JAEZAL010000368.1 GCA_023427705.1 Bacillota bacterium
TAATATAATATAATTATTAATATCTACAATTTGGAATTTGCGTAGAACAATGAATGGGGGTTGAAAACAAATGGTAAAGTATATAGGGAAGAGGCTGTTGACTAGTGTTATTACAATTTGGGCAGTAGTTACAATAGTATTCTTTCTAGTGAGGATGATGCCAGGTGGTCCATTTGATGGAGAGAAAACTACACCTGAGATGAAAGCTCAATTAAATGAAAAATACGGTTTGGACAAGCCTGTAGGCGAACAATATACTATTTATATGAAGAATCTTTTAAAAGGTGACTTTGGTAAATCAATGAAGTATAAGGGTAGAGAAGTATTAACAACAATAGAAAAAAGCTTTCCTAATTCAGCCAAAGTTGGAGCAGTGGCAATAGTATTTTCAGTAGTATCAGGGGTTTCCCTTGGAATAATAGCTGCGTTAAAAGCAGGAAAATGGCCGGACAGTGTGTGTATGATATTAGCAACGTTAGGAATAACTATACCTAGTTTCGTGTTAGGAACATTTTTGATATTCATATTTACAGTAAAGATAAGAGGGTTCCTTCCAGCAACTGGATTAAGTAAACCTACAAATTATATAATGCCAGTTCTTGCACTGTCAGGAAGTTCAATGGCATTTATAACAAGACTTACAAGAAGTAAATTAATGGACGTATTAAATTCAGATTATATAAGAACAGCAAAGGCTAAAGGGTTAAGCGGGAAAACAGTGGTTTTTAAGCATGCATTAAGAAATTCATTAATTCCAGTAGTTACTTATTTAGGACCACTAGTTGCAGGAGTTTTAACTGGATCTTTTGTAGTTGAAAAAATATTTGCTATTCCTGGGTTAGGTAATGAATTTACTTTATCAATAACAAATAGAGATTATACTTCATTATTAGGAGTAACAGCATTTTATTGTACATTAATAGTAATTTGTAATCTTTTAGTTGATATAGTTTATGTATTAATAGACCCAAGAATTAAACTTGAAGGTTAATAGGGGGTAAAGAAAATGGAAGATTTAAAAGTTGACTTAAGTATTGATAAAGAATTATTTACTCCTTTAAATGATGAGGAAAAAAAGTTTGAAGAAATTGTTAGACCTAGTGTTGGATATTGGGCAGATGCTTGGAGAAGATTGAAAAATAATAAAGTAGCACTAATTTCATTAGTAATGATTGTTATAATTTTCATTTTTGCTTTTTTAGGCCCTCTGTTAATGGAAAAACTTATGGGCTACACATATTATGATACAAATTTACAAGCAACTGATTTAAGACCAAGTGCACAGCATTTATTTGGTACAGATAACTTAGGAAGAGATTTATTTGTCAGAGTTATGTTTGGTGCTAGATATTCACTTATAATAGCAGTATCTGCTGCAGCAATAAATTTAGTTATTGGTGTTTTATATGGTGGGGTTGCAGGTTTTTTTGGTGGTAAAGTAGATAATTTAATGATGAGAATAGTAGATGTTTTATATTCTATTCCTACTCAAATATATGTAATTATTTTAATGGCAACATTTAAAAAAGAAGGCTCTACTGGACTAACTACAATAATATTAGCTATGGCAATATCATATTGGGTTGGTATGGCTAGAATAGTAAGAGGAGATATCCTTCAATTAAAACAACAGGAATTTGTTCTTGCTGCTAAAGCACTTGGAGCTTCAAAGACTAGGATATTATTTAGACATTTAATACCTAACTGTATTGGATCGATTTTAGTAACACTAACTTTATTCGTGCCTCAAGCAATATTTACTGAAGCATTTTTAAGCTTCATAGGATTAGGTATAAATGCACCACTTGCTTCTTTAGGAACTTTAGCAAATGATGCTAGTGGATTATTAAGTACTGCTGCATATCAATTATTATTCCCAGCAGCTGCTATTTGTATAATAATTTTAGCATTTAACTTATTTGGCGACGGATTAACAGAAGCGTTAGATCCTAAAAATAAGAAATAGGAGGAATGACGAATGAGTAAGTTATTGGAAGTTAAAAATTTGAAAACCTCCTTTAAAACACATATAGGTGATGTACAAGCAGTTAGAGGAGTTTCATTTTATTTGAATAAAGGTGAAGCATTAGGTATTGTTGGAGAGTCTGGTTGTGGGAAATCTGTTACAATGATGTCAATTATGAGATTATTAGCAGATAACGCAGTTATTGAAGCAGATGAAATAATATTTAATGGAGAACATATAACAAATCCAACAGAAGATGATATGCAAAAAATTAGGGGTAATGAAATGGCAATGATATTCCAAGACCCTATGACATCATTAAATCCTTTATTTACTGTTGGAGATCAATTGACAGAACACTTAATTAAACATAAGAAAATAAGTAAAAAAGAAGCTAATAAATTAGCTATAAAAATGTTGGATACTGTTGGTATCCCAAGTCCAGAAAGTAGATTGAAGCAATATCCACATGAATTTTCAGGTGGTATGAGACAAAGGGTTATGATTGCTATGAGTCTTATTTGTGACCCTAAGCTTATAATTGCAGATGAACCTACAACAGCATTAGATGTTACAATACAAGCTCAAATTTTGGATTTGATGAAAGACTTAAAGGAAAAAATTAATACTTCAATAATATTGATAACACATGATTTAGGAGTAGTTGCAGATCTTTGTACTAGAATCAATGTTATGTATGGTGGAATTATTGTAGAAGAAGGAACAGATGAAGATGTATTCTATAATGGAAAACACCCTTACACATGGGGACTGTTAAATAGTGTACCTAATCCTAAGAGTGAAATAAAAGAAAAACTGACACCAATAGAAGGACAACCACCTGATTTGTTAAAACCACCAACTGGATGTCCATTTGCAGCAAGATGTAAATATGCAATGAAGATTTGTATAGAAAAACAACCTCCATTGTTTGAAATTTCTGAAACTCATAAAGCTGCTTGTTGGTTATGTCATGAAAATGCACCAAAGGTTGAATCACCAATAAGGAGGGAAGAATAATGGAAAAGAATAATGATATTATTTTAGAAGTTAAAAATCTTTGTAAGTACTTCCCTGCAAATAAAGGTCTCTTTTCTAAAAAAAGTTTTGTTAAGGCTGTTGATAATGTTTCTTTTACTATAAAAAGAGGGGAAACATTAGGATTAGTTGGGGAATCAGGTTGTGGGAAGACTACAACAGGAAGAACAATATTAAAACTATATGAACCAACTGCAGGACAAATTATATTTAACGGAGAAGATATAACTAATTTTAGTGAAAAGAAGATGGTTTCTTTAAGAAAGAATATGCAAATGATATTCCAAGATCCATATGCATCACTAAATCCTAGAATGACTGTAGGGGATATTATTGGAGAAGCTATAGATATTCATGGGTTATATAAAGGTGAGGAAAGAACTAAAAGAATAAGATATCTTTTAGATAGAGTTGGACTAAATGGAAGTCATATAAATAGATATGCTCATGAATTTTCAGGTGGGCAAAGACAAAGAATTGGTATTGCAAGAGCACTTGCAGTGCAACCAGATTTTATAGTGTGTGATGAGCCTATATCAGCTTTAGATGTATCTATACAAGCACAGGTTATAAATATGTTAGAAGAGCTTCAAGAAGAATTTGGATTAACATATTTATTTATAGCTCATGATTTATCAATGGTTAAGCATATATCAACACATATTGGGGTTATGTATTTGGGACAAATGGTGGAAAAAGGACCATCTGATGATGTTTATTTAAAACCTAAGCATCCATATACACAAGCATTACTTTCATCTGTTCCAATAGCAGATCCAAAAGTAGCTAAGAGTAACAAAAGAATAGTTTTAGAAGGTGATATTCCATCACCAATAGATCCACCAGCTGGATGTAGATTTAAAGGAAGATGTAAATATGCTATGCCAATTTGTGGTCAAGAAACTCCTGAACTTCAGGAAGTTGAACCAGGACATTTTGTAGCATGCCATTTATTTAACAAATAGTTAGCTATTGCATTAAGCAATTTCTATAAAAAAATATATTAAGGGGGAAAAAACAATGAAGAGCAATAAGCTTAGAAAAATTTGTGCTGTAGCACTAACACTTGCACTTGGAATGTCTGTTTTTGCAGGATGCGGAAATAGTAATTCAGGAGATGCTGGAAGAAAATTAATATATAATTTAGGAGAGGATCCAGAAACATTAGATCCTACATTAAATACTTCATCAGGATCAGGTTCAATAATCGATAATGCTTTTGAAGGATTAATGTCACTAGATGAAAATGAAAAGGCAGTTTATGGAGTTGCTGAAAAAATGGAAGTTTCAGATGATAATTTAGTATATACTTTTACTTTAAGAAAAGATGCTAAATGGTCAGATGGAGAAGCAGTTACTGCAAAAGACTTTGAATATTCATGGATTAGAGCAATAAGTAAAGAAACTGCTGCAGAATATAATTATCAATTATTCTATATAAAGAATGCAGAAAAATTCTATAATGGAGAAGCTACTAGAGAAGAAGTAGGTATCGAAGTTGTTGATGATCAAACTCTTAAAGTAACTTTAGAGGCTCCAACAGCTTACTTCCCAGAACTTACTTCATTTACAACTTACATGCCTTTAAGAGAGGATGTAGTTTCAGCTAATCCAGAAGGATGGGCTAATGAACCAGAAACTTATGTTTCAAATGGACCTTTCAAACTAGTTCAATGGGATATGAAGGACCAATTAGTATTTGAAAAGAATGAAAATTACTGGAATGCTAAAGAAGTTAAACTTCCAGGAATAGTATGGAAATTAGTTACTGATCAAAATACTGCTTATTCTTCTTTATTATCTGGTGATTTTGATGCTGTACATTCAGTTCCAATAGCAGAAATTGAAAATGGTCAAAAAGAAGGATTAGTTACAATATATCCTAATCTTGGAACTTATATGTTAGTTTTAAATGTTGGTAAACAAGATACATTAAGTGAAGATGTTAAGAAAGCTTTAAGTAATGAAAAAGTTAGAAAAGCTTTAGCATTATCTATAAATAGAGAAGCTATTACAACTAATGTTACTAAAGGTGGACAAATTCCTGCATATAGCTTTGTACCAGAAGGAATTCCAAATGCAAAGGGTGAAGATTTCGCAGATAGAAAATATTATGATGCAAATTCAGCTAATGTTGAAGAAGCTAAGAAATTATTAGAAGAAGCTGGATATCCAAATGGAGAAGGTCTTCCTACATTAGAATTCATGTACAATACTGAAGGTGATCACAAGTTAATTGCTCAAGCTATACAACAAGACTGGGCTAAGATTGGTGTTAAGGTAGAATTAGCTAACCAAGAATGGAAAGTATTCTTAAATACAAGACAAGAAGGTGGTTACCAAATTGCTAGACATGGTTGGTTAGGAGACTATGTTGATCCAATGACATTCTTAGATTTATGGGTAACTGGTGGTGGAAACAATGATGCTGGATATTCAAATGCAGAATATGATAAGCTAGTTGCTGCTGCTAAAGTTGAACAAGATGCAGATAAGAGATGGGAAATGATGAAGCAAGCTGAAGATATTTTAATGGAAGATATGCCAATAATCCCAATCTACTACTATACTCAAGTTAAGGCTGCTAATAAAGATGTTGAAGGAATAAGAGTATCAAGTTTAGGACATGTATACTTATATGATGCTTATTTCGTAGCTGAATAATAATAAATAAAAAAAGAAGAGTCAACTGACTCTTCTTTTTTAATTTCCAGCTCTATTAAAGTTATCGCTTGAAAATCCTTCTCTTTTAATAGATTTATGTTTTGCATTTGGATTATGATTATGTCCTTCTTCAGTTATTGGCGTTTGATAGTTACATTTTTCCATTCTTGCCTTTTTATTGTCAGGTTGACTATCCTTTGTCATATCTCAGCCTCCTTAAATATAGTTATACTATATTTTTTCACTTCCTATAAAATTTAAACTGGTAATTAAAAGCTATTAATAAAAAAGAGCTGTTATACAGCTCCTTTATACTGTAGAAGTATTTATGTAATTTGAACCAAATTATTCAGAAACTCCATAAGGAGTTTCATCATCAATTTTACTTTTACACTTTACTTTCTACAATCATTTATATAAATTTTTTTTAAATCCCTAAGACATCTTCCATATTATATAGTCGTGGGAATGTTGAAGTGCTCATATATTCTGCAGCTTTTAGTGCACCTACAGCAAATACTTCCCTTGACAAAGCTTTATGAGAAAGTTCTATAACTTCACCTGCACCAGCAAAGATAACGTCGTGATCACCAACTATTGAA
>JAEZAL010000015.1 GCA_023427705.1 Bacillota bacterium
GCTCCATAATATATTGAAACTTCTTTAAATACATCTTTTATTTTCACCCTAGATAATATACTTCCTACTATTATCATTGAAATTGGTGCAGTCATATCTCCCACACTTTTTATTGTATCTAGTAAAAAAGAGGGCAAATTAATATTAAATAGCATAATAGCAATACCTAAATATACAGCTATTATTGCTGGATTTAATATGACTTGCTTAATATTTTTCTTTGATATCTTATCAGAAAAAATTAAAATTCCATAAGTCCATAATGCTATATTAAATACCATATTAAATATAGATGTATAAACTACTCCTTCTGCTCCATATAAGCTATTTATTATTGGGAATCCTATAAAACCACAATTTGAAAATACATTTGCAAAATGAAGGATTTTTTTCTTATTCCCTTTAAGAGGAGTTAAAAAAATATAGGATATAATAGTTCCAACTATCATAAAGGCCACACTATAAATAAATGCCATTAAAACATTTCTTCCCATACCATCTTTAAATTCAAAACTAAATGAGTTTATTACTAATAATGGTAAAGTTATTTCTAATAGTATTCTTCTCAATCCTTTATTAACTTCTTCATTAATTATCCTTCTTTTTGTTCCATAAATACCTATTAATATTATTAAGAATAAAGATATTATTTTACTTAAAACCATCATTTTTGTACCCATAAATTTCCTTTTTTTTATATTATATACTTTTTATTATTAAAAGTTATATAGAAATTTAATATTTTATACATAGTATTAGTTTAATATCTAAATATGAACTAACTATTATATTGATAAACCATTATTTTTTTGATATTATAATACTATTGATTTACTTGTATAAGGGAGTAGTTAGCTCTAATTTTGTAAGAGTTACTAAGTCAACATATTGAACGTAGTTCTGGCTTAGTATTAAATAACGAGACTTATGCGTAGTTTGGCTACGCATAAGTCTCGTTTCATTTTCTAATAATAATCTATAACCGTAATAAAATTCTAATTAATATTTAGGATTTTACAATAAATTCCATAATAAAGGAGTACATATAATGGGTTTCTTTTCAATTTTTATGACAGGAATAGGATTATCTATGGATGCCTTTGCTGTTTCTTTAGCTAAAGGGCTATGTTTAAAGGATGATGAATTTAAATATTCTTTTAGAGTAGCTCTATTCTTTGGTGGCTTTCAAGCACTTATGCCTCTATTAGGTTGGTGGCTTGGTAGATATTTCGAAGGATATATAACCTCTTTCTCCCATTGGATAGCTTTTATATTACTTAGCATTATAGGTGGAAAAATGCTATTAGAAGCTATGAAAGAACTAAGAACTAAGGAAGAAGATAAAATTCATTTAGAATGTGAAAGAGATGAGTTCTCTTATAAAAAAATTACTATATTAGCAATAGCAACTAGTATTGATGCATTAGCTGTTGGAGTTAGTTTTGCATTCTTAAATGTTAATATTATTCCTTCTATAATAATTATAGGAATAACTACCTTTATATTAAGTTTCTTTGCAGTTTTTCTTGGCAAAAAGCTTGGTGAATATATGCAAAGTTATGCAGAATTATTTGGTGGTGCTATTTTAATATTTATAGGAGTTAAAATACTACTTGAACACTTGATGTAAAAGTAAAAATGAAGAAATTAAAAAATGAATAATTAAAGAAAAAAACTCCTTTTGGAGTTTTTAAAACAAATTAAAGGCATAGCTATTCTATAAAAATAGCCATGCTTTTTCTTATAAAAAAATTTATTAATATTTCTAGTTTAGCAATACCAATTTATTTTTGCTGGATTAGGCTCATCTATTATAGAAACTTTACGTAAAGCATCCTCCATACTTTTACACACTTTTTCAGCTATTTCATCATAAACAGCGGAACTCTCACTAACTCCAACAGATGAATATGCTATTGCTGCTGAACCATAAAATGCAAGTCCTAAAGAGCTAGTTATAGTATTAATTGTTGCTGTGGTTGCTCCAATTGCTCTTGCTGCCGCTTGTGCAACTGAATTTCCTTCTGCTTCTCTTGCAGCTATTTGAGCTTCTTTAATAATTTTCTTTGCTTCTGTTAACTTAATATTTCCTGCTAGCCATTCATTAACTGCATTTAATGAATTTCTCAAACGATAATCCTGTGGATAATCTTTTTCATAAATAGGTAGAATATGCTTTTCTGCATATTCATTACACCACTTTATAAGTGTATTTTTGCTTTGAGTTTCTATCAAGCTCATAAGTGAAAGAATGTAAGGTGAATCTGCTTTTCCAAGCATTTTTCGTATTTTAGCCATATTAACCTCTTCTTTTTCTCAAATATATTTTTTAAAAAAATACTATCTTTTAAATTATTATACCTTCAAAGTGATCTATCTCATGCTGAATAATTTGTGCAGTAAATCCAGTAAATTTTTGTTTATGCTTCTTAAAGTCTCTATCAAGATACTCTACATCAATAGTTTCATATCTCTTTGTTTTTCTAAAACCAGTTAATGATAAACAGCTTTCTTCTGTCTCATAACAATTTTCTTTCCTTACTATAACTGGATTCACCATAGGAACTATTATATCACCTATACTAAATACTAATATACGTTTTTTAACTCCTATCATGTTAGCAGCCATACCAACACAATACTCTAAATTTACTCTTAATGTATCAACTAAATCATCAATAACTGCTACATCATCTTTCGTAGCAGCTTCTGATTTTTGTCCTAAGAATAATACATCTTTTACAACTTGTCTTATCATCTTTGCTCTAACCTTTCTACTTTCTGTATAGAATCTATACAAATTCTTATTTAACTATCTCATATTGTAATACAATATGGATTTAAATTGTACATTTAATCATCTTATTTTGCTAAATATAAACATATTTCCTTATTTCCCCAAAACAATTAGATTTCCTAAACTTTTAAAACCATTTTTTTGATAGAAATTACACGATGGATAATCTCTTTCTGTATTAAGTATCATACCTTCTACATTTTCACAAATTAATAATTCTTCTATCTCTTTTAAAAACAAGCTACCAATACCTTTTCCTTGGAAATCATAACTTATACAGAATTCATCTATATAGTATTCCATACCTCTAATCCAAGGTTTTTTCATTCCTAAACTTAATGCTACAATTTTTTTATCTAATAATCCTATATATCCTAGGAAATAATTATTATCCATATGATTTACAAAAAAATCCTTTACCTGTTGTCTGGAATCATATTTGTCATTCCAAGGCTCTCTTGAAAATGTATCTATAAATAAATCTATACACTCTTCCAAATTTTCCTCTGTTAACTTAATTACTTTTAGTTTCATTTTATCCCTTCCCCATTCAATAGATTCCATTAACTTTATACACTCTTTTTTATTACTGGTACGTAAATATCCATTACAGTGTCTATATTAGAATGACATCTTTCATCATAATATTCAAAGTCTAATTTTGTTTCATCAAATATATATCCACTATCTTTAAACCACTCTTCAAATATATATATCCAAGTCTTTTTAATAACACTTGCAAATTCAGTATTTTCACTTTCAGCACTAGTAACTGGAGGAGTTGTAAATACAGCATAAGTTGCTTGTGGAACTTCTAATGTAATCATATCATCAGTAACATCATTAAAATCCTCCACTACAACTCCAAGCATATAAGTTGCTTCTCCATTATCGTTACTTGATGGAATACATAATCCCACTTCACCGTGTTTTCGTGGTTTTAATATCTTATACATTTTGCTTTCTAAATTTTCTCCATTATAATTAATCCAAAAAGAAGCTACATCTTTTGTATAGTTACCATTAGTTATATTAGTTTTAATACCATACCCTGCAACCTTAAATGCAGATTTTTCAATAATAATTGGATTCATAAAATAACCTCCTAATTTTAGCATTGATTCTTTTTCAAAATTTCTGTCCATATGCTTTAAATACTGTGTAGGACTAAACCCAAATTCTTTTTTGAAAGCTTTAGAGAAGCCATTATGTGTTTGAAATCCATATTCTAAAGCTATATCAATAATTTTCTTATCATTAAACAAATCTTGTGCTGCCAATAAAAGTCTTCTTTTTTTTACATATTCCATTAAAGTTATGCCTTGGTTAATATTAAACACTCTTGAGAAATGAAATGTAGAATATCCACACTCACTAGCTATTATTTCTGGTGATAATTCATTTTTAATATTTTTCTCAATGAATTCAATACATAGTGCTATTGCATCATTATAATTCAACTTCTCACCTACCCTTCTCCCACGTGGTAATTATAGTATAACATCGCAAATATAATAAAACTGTTCTAAATTTGCTATAATGAAACTACAAAAGAACTTTTAATTAAATAACTATTATTTGTTTTAAAATTAATAAAAAGGAGAGCCAATTTACTGCTCCCCTTTTCTTCATTATCTAATTCTAAAAAGCTCTTTATCATTACTCCTTCACCCAATATTCGCTACAATCTTTAGATCTATCTAAGAATCCATATTGAATTAAAGCTCTTCTAATTGTTACATAGTCTTCATATATTCTTTTTAATACTCTATTAATTTCTTTTTCAGAATATTTCTTACCAATGCTAAAGTTTTTACTTATTTCTTCTAATAATATAATTTTCTTCTTTTCTTTTGATGGATAGCTTTTTAATGCACCATTTTCATCTACATAGGTTTCTATAACCTTAATTTTTTCTTCCTTAGTTATATTAAACCTATCATCTAATGTTGTTGCTCCATTATGAGCATCACAAATGATATCTTTTTCTAACATATTTATCTCTTTATTTGTTTCTTTAGAAAGTAAATTCATAGCTGCTAAAAATAATTTAGCTTGTTTTTCTCTTTCTCTTAATTTATATCTATGGTTTCTTATAGTAGAATTTGCAATTCCTAATTTTGATGCTATTTCTTTATCTGTAAGCCCTAATGCCATTAGTTCAATTACAGATTTTTGAGATTCTGATATCCCTGTATAAAGTGAATTCATATTTAATAAATAGCTTAACATAGAAGTATGCTTTTCTTTTATATGAAGTTCAGCAGCCTTTTTTGCATCATACAAGTTACCATCTATTTCGTATATCCTTCCTTTTATAAATATTTCTTCACAAACTATACATCTTATACTCTCTTCCGTTTCAATAAATCCCTTTTCTATTTCTTCAATTGACGAATTCCAAAAAAAATTATTTTCCATAGTATTCCCTCCATAAACTTCTTAATAAAAGTATAAAACACATAAACGTTTTTGTCTATTATATTATAAACAAAATTTTATTTTGTTTATATAAATAAAATTTTGTTTAATTTTTTTAGATTAGCATATTATTATTAATAGAATATAGTATTTTTAGAAAATATTTTTAGGTGGTGTAAAAGTGCATAGTAAATATAATGACCTATTTGATACCTTAGTAACTTCTTATTATAATGGAAATTTTGAAGAAACTCTTACAAATATTATGGTCTGTCATGAAATTTCGCCTCAAGAAACCTTTAAAATTATTTGCTCACTTTGTGGTGTGTCTCTAGAGTTTAACAATAATTATGTTTATAACTTGAAAAAAGCTATTACTAACTATGAAGTAAGTAAAAGATTTATCGAAAAGCTTGATAGCTGTAGCTTAAATTGCAAAACTAAATTAGATGAAAAGTATAAATGTCAAGCAAGCTGTCCTTTTAATGCAATTATATATAATGAAAATAAAAAATCTACTTCTATTGATTATAGTCTTTGTGTTGGATGTGGTTTATGCATAGACTCTTGTAAAGAAGGAAAAATCCTAGATAAAATAGATTTCATTCCTATTGTAGACTTAATTAAAAATAATAAAATGGTTGTTGCTGCTGTTGCGCCTGCAATTATGGGCCAATTTGGTGAAGATGTATCTTTAGATCAATTAAGAGAAGCTTTTGTAAGAATTGGATTTAGCGATATGGTTGAAGTTGCCTTTGCTGCAGATATGCTTACAATAAAAGAAGCTGTAGAATTCAATAAACATGTAAATGGACCTGATGATATAATGATAACTTCTTGTTGTTGTCCTATGTGGGTTGGAATGCTTAAAAGAGTATATAAAGAATTAGTTCCCGATTTATCTCCTTCTGTTTCTCCAATGATAGCCGCAGGAAGGGTTATAAAAAAATTAAATCCTGATGCTAAAGTAGTATTTGTAGGCCCTTGTATAGCTAAGAAGGCTGAAGCAAAAGAAAAAGATTTATCTAATGATATAGATTTTGTTTTAACATTCCAAGAATTAGATGATATATTTAAAACCCTAGGAATTAAACCTTCTGAATTAAAAGGAATTCCTACTAAAGATTATGCTTCTAGAGGTGGTAGATTATATGCTCGTACTGGTGGTGTTTCCATTGCAGTAGGTGAAGCTGTAGAAGAATTATATCCAGAGAAAGCAAAACTTTTTAAATCTGCAAAAGCTGAAGGTGTAAAAGAATGTAAAGAAATATTAAATAAAGCTTTAAGTGGTGATGTTAAAGCTAACTTTATAGAAGGAATGGGATGTATTGGGGGATGTGTTGGGGGCCCTAAAGCCCTACTATCTAAAGAAGAAGGGAAAATCTCTGTTGATAATCTTGCTTATAATTCTCCAATTAAAATTGCTACACATAGTAGCACTATGGATGAAGTATTAGAAAAAATAAACATAACTTCTCTAAAGGACTTTGAAGATGATAGAAAAACTGAAATTTTTCATAGAGACTTTTAAAGAAAATAAATATCATATTATGCTCATTTTCTTTAAAATACTCTTAATTAAGTAATTTAAAGTAGAAATTCAGTAGAATATCTACTTTTCTATTACTGTCATAAAAGTCTTAATTATCATATGTTATACTGTAAAAATATTATTGGAGGAAATTTTAATTTGGATACCTTAAGTGTTTGTATTATAGCTAAAAATGAAGAGAACAACTTATTAAGATGCCTAGAGAGCATAAAAGGTATTGCAGATGAAGTAATATTAGTTGATACAGGCTCTGTTGATAAAACAATAAGTATTGCAGAAAAATATAATGCTAAAGTAATAGAATTTCCTTGGAAAAAAAATTTTAGCTCTGCAAGAAATAAAGCTTTAGAAATGGCAACTAAGGATTGGATCTTATGTCTTGATTGTGATGAAGCTCTAGATATCTCCCAAATTTACGAAATTAAGAGCTTATTAAAAAACTCTACAAATTTAGGATTTAGATTAAAACTAACTAATGTTATTAATAATAAATTATATGAAGGAAAACATATTTTGAGAATTATTAAAAACAACTCTGGATTTTACTATTCTGGAAAGATTAATGAAAGACTTATGAATTCAATTTATGAAGACTCATATAATAATAAAATAATTAATTTAGAATATCTCGTATATAATTTTGGATTTGATTATAATAGAAAGACTTTAATTGAAAGATGTAATAGAAATATAGAAATTTATTTATCCTTTAATAAAGAAGAAATAGATTTTGTTTATTATTATAATATTGCAAATGAGTATTACCTTTTGAAGAAGTATAATACTGCAAATAACTATTATATTAAAGCCCTTAACTCAAATAATAATGTTTATATAAATAGCTATATAACACTTTTATTAGTTAAATCCTATTAC
>JAEZAL010000066.1 GCA_023427705.1 Bacillota bacterium
CCTGCCATAGGTGCTAGAAAAACATTATTTTCAAATTCTAGATTACCAATTTTCATATTATACTACTCCTTATTTTTTTCGTATATTATTCTTAACCCCTCTAATGTTAAACTAGAATCCACCTTATTTATAACATCAGTTTCTTTTGCAATTAAATTTGCTAATCCACCTGTTGCTATTACTAAAGGGTCATTACAACCAAAATCCTTCATTTCACTTTTCATTTTATTAACTATATATTCTACCTGCCCTATATACCCATATATTATCCCCGCTTGCATACTAGATATAGTATTTTTACATATTAAACTTTTAGGTGTCTCAAGTTCTACTCTAGGAAGTTTAGCTGCTCTATCAAATAAAGCATCTGAAGCTATTCTTATACCTGGAGTTATACATCCCCCTAAATAATTTGCTTCCTTAGTTAAAGAACAGAATGTCGTTGCTGTCCCAAAATCTATTATTATTAGATCCTTTTTATACTTATCATGTGCTGCAACAGCATTTACAATCCTATCTGCCCCTACTTCTTTAGGATTATCATATTTTATATTAATTCCAGTTTTAACTCCTGGTCCTACTATAATAGGATTTATTTCAAAACTCTTTTTTATCATGTTTTCTAAGGAATGCATTATATTAGGAACAACAGAAGATACTATTATCCCTTCTACCTCCTTAGGATTTAACCCACTTTGTTGAAAAAGTTGCATAACTTGAATAGAATACTCATCCGATGTTTTCTTTGCATCAGTTGAAATTCTCCATCCTGCAATATTCTCTGAACCTTTATACAATCCCAAAACAATATTAGTATTGCCAACGTCAACTACTAGTATCATACAAGCACCACCTTAATACAATTAAAAGCAGCTTTAAAAGCTGCCCTATTCTAAAAAATATAACCTCAACAAATTTAACACTTTAATTTTAACAATTACAATTCATTTGTCAAGTGTTGTAAATTCTATATATTAAAATAATCCTATTATTTCACCATTATCTAAGATATCCATTTTATTAGCCGCTGGTACTTTAGGAAGTCCTGGCATAGTCATAATATCCCCATTTAGCACAACAATAAAACCTGCTCCATTAGATACTCTAACTTCTTTAACTGTTATTTCAAAATTTTCTGGTCTTCCTTTTAAATTTGGATTATCTGATAAAGAATATTGTGTTTTCGCCATACAAATAGGTAATTTATCTAATCTAAACCTTTCAAGTTCTTCAATTTGTTTTTTAGCATTAGCTGTAAATGTAACTCCCTTAGCTCCATATATTTCTTTAGCTATGGTGTTTATTTTTTCTTCGATACTAGATTCCACTTCATAAATTGGATTAAAATTAGATTTTTCATTTTCAAGTATATTGCAAACTACTTCTCCTAATTCAATTCCGCCTTCTCCACCTTTTGCCCATACATCAGATAAAGCAACTTTAACATCTAATTTGTCACAATATTCCTTAATAAAGTTAACTTCTTCTTCACTATCAGTTACAAATTTATTTATAGCAACTACTACTGGAACATTGTATTTCTTAATATTTTCAATTTGCTTTTCTAAATTACCTATACCTTTAGATAAAGCTTCTACATCTGGAGTGCTTAACATATCTTTTGAAACTCCTCCATGGTTTTTTAAAGCTCTTACTGTTGCTACTATTACAACACAGTTAGGTTCTAATTCTCCATATCTACATTTTATATCTAAGAATTTTTCAGCTCCTAGGTCTGCACCAAAACCAGCTTCAGTTACTACTATATCACCTAACTTTAATGCCATTTTAGTAGCAATTATTGAGTTGCATCCATGAGCTATATTAGCAAAAGGCCCTCCGTGAATTATTGCTGGGGTATTTTCTAATGTTTGAACTAAATTAGGTTTTATAGCATCCTTCATTAATAGAGTCATTGCCCCTTGTATATCTAATTGCTTTGCATATACTGGATTTCCATCTAAATCATATGCAATTAGGATATTTCCCATTCTTTCTTTAAGATCTGATAAACTGTTTGCTAGGCAAAGTATAGCCATAATTTCTGAAGCTACAGTAATCATAAACCCATCTTCTCTTAAGAAGCCATTTAGTTTTCCCCCTAAACCAACAACTATATTTCTTAGAGCTCTATCATTCATATCCATTACTCTTTTAAATACTATTCTTCTTGAATCAATTCTTAAAGCATTTCCTTGATGGATATGATTATCTATAGCAGCAGCTAATAAATTATTAGCACTAGTTATAGCATGCATATCTCCTGTGAAATGTAGATTTATATCTTCCATAGGAACAACTTGTGCATATCCACCTCCAGCAGCACCACCTTTAATTCCAAACACTGGTCCTAAAGATGGTTCTCTTAAAGCTATAACTGCATTCTTCCCCATTTTACAAAGAGCTTGACCTAGTCCTACAGTAACTGTTGATTTTCCTTCACCAGCAGGAGTAGGATTAATTGCTGTAACTAATACCAACTTCCCATTTTTATTAAATTCATCTTTATTTAATATATCTAGTGATAATTTACATTTATATTTTCCATACTGTTCAATATCATCTTCTGTTAAATTTAATTTAGATGCAATCTTAATTATAGGTTCCATTTTAGCTTCCTGAGCTATTTGTATATCACTCTTCATATTCACACACTCCTATTTAAACAAATATTCTACACTTATTATTTACATAGATTATACCATTTAATCTATAATAATTAAATAATACTTCGAACATTAGTATTATTTATACACCTATAGTTCGTTAAATAATATATTATAATTTTAACTCTATAAAATACCAACTCATAATATAAAAGTAATATAGTAAAGCTTAAAATTATTCCTTAAAATTTTAAAAGGAGTTGCTAAATGCAACTCCTTAATTTATTTTAGTTTTCATTAAATATTCTTTGGAATTCTTCACCATCAATTTTTTCTTTTTCTAGTAAAGCTGCTGCTACAGCGTGAAGTTTGTTTATATTTTGGCTTAATAATGTTTCAGCTCTGCTATAAGCCTCATCTATAAATCTCTTAACTTCCTTATCTATTTCTGAACCAACTTCTTCACTAAAGTTTCTTCCATGACCTAGGTTCTTTCCTAAGAAAACTTCATTATTATCTGAGCTATAAGATATAGTTCCAAGCTTTTCGCTCATACCATATTCCATTACCATAGCTCTAGCAATAGCACTTGCTCTATCTATGTCATTTTTAGCTCCTGTAGAAATATCAGATAAAATAAGCTTTTCAGCTACTCTTCCTCCTAATAATCCAACCATCTCATCCTTCAACTTTTCCTTTGAAGTATAAGATCTATCTTCATTAGGTAAATGCATAGTGTATCCACCTGCCATACCTCTTGGGATTATACTAATTTCATGAACAGGATCTGCATGTTCTAAAAGATTCATAACTACAGCGTGACCGCCTTCATGATATGCTGTAAGCTTTTTATCATGTTCACTCATCACTCTACTCTTCTTTTCAGGTCCAGCTATTACTCTAGTTATAGCTTCTTCAAATTCAAGCATTCCTATTAATTTTTCACTTCTTCTAACTGCTAATAAAGCTGCTTCATTAGCTAAGTTTTCTATATCAGCTCCACTAAATCCTGGAGTCCTCTTAGCTAAAACTTTTAAATCTACATCTTCTGCTAAAGGTTTCTTCTTTGTATGAACTTTAAGAATTTCTTCTCTTCCTTTAACATCTGGAGCACCAACAACTATTTGTCTATCAAATCTACCAGGTCTTAATAAAGCTGGATCAAGAATATCTGGTCTATTAGTTGCAGCAATCATTATTATTCCTTCATTAGCTCCAAATCCATCCATTTCAACTAGTAATTGATTTAGAGTTTGCTCTCTTTCATCGTGTCCACCACCAAGTCCAGCTCCTCTTTGTCTTCCAACAGCATCTATTTCATCTATAAATACTAATGATGGAGCACTCTTTTTAGCTTGTTCGAATAAATCTCTAACTCTTGATGCCCCAACTCCAACAAACATTTCAACGAAATCTGAACCTGATATACTATAAAATGGAACTCCCGCTTCTCCTGCTATAGCTTTAGCAAGTAATGTTTTACCTGTTCCTGGAGGTCCAACTAGTAATACTCCCTTAGGGATTCTAGCCCCCATTTGAGTATATTTAGATGGTTGTTTTAAGAAATCTACAATTTCTTCTAATTCTTGTTTTTCTTCATCTGCTCCAGCAACATCATCAAAGGTAACCCTTTTTGCATCTGGAGGCATTATTTTAGCTCTACTTTTTCCAAAGTTCATAACCCCTCTGCCACTGTTTCCTCCTTGAGACTGCTGTGTCATCATAAAGAAGAATACAAACACTAGAACTAAAATCATTATTGTAGGAATTATGCTTATCCAAAGGCTGCTATTAGATGGTTGTTTAAAATCAACCTTTATATCATCTTTTGGGTTTTGAGACATTAACATTTGCACCATTTCTTCTGGAGCATATGTATTAAATTGTACATTGTCTCTTGTCTTACCTGATATAAGCATCTTATCAGGCTGAACTACAATACTCTCAATTTCATTCCCTATCCACTTTTGTTGAAAATCACTGTATGATATCTCATCTGCCATTTTTCCACTATTCCACAAAAATGTTGCAGAAAAGAATAATATCAAAATCACAAATATCCATACTGTTGCACTTGAATATTTTTTCATTCAAGGCCCCCCTTTCTTCTAGTTTTTATTATATTGCACTATTATACTATATTTCATTTTATTATTTATATACTTCTTCCTTTAATATTCCTACATATGGTAAATTCCTATATTTTTCAGAATAGTCTAATCCATAACCTACTAAAAATTCATCTGGAACTTCAAATCCGCAGTATTTAACATCAACATCTACCATTCTTCTAGATGGTTTTGTTAGTAGTGTAACTATTTCTATACTCTTAGCTTTTCTAGCTTTTAAATATTTTAGTAGGTAATCTAAAGTAACTCCACTATCTATAATATCTTCTACTATTATTATGTCTTTATCTTCAATTCCATAATCCAAGTCTTTTAATATTCTAACTATTCCTGATGTTTCAGTTGAGCTTCCATAGCTAGATACAGCCATAAAATCTATTTCACATGGGATAGTAATGTTTTTAATAAGTTCAGAAGCAAATATAACCGAACCTTTTAAAATTCCTACTACTATTAAATCCTTATCTTTATAATCTTCACTAATAGCTTTCCCTAATTCCTTTACCCTATTTAATATTTGTTCTTCTGTAAGTAATACTTCTTTTATGTCTTCTGTCATATTCCTATTCCTTTCTAGAAACTGCAATTTTTATAATATTTTTTGTTTCTTTCGTTATTTTAAAGCTTTCAGAAACCTTGTATCCTACTAACCAAGCTATTTCATTATCAAAACACAAAATAGGAACTTCATTTCTATTTTCTATAGGTACTTTTAAGTCGATAAAAATATCTTTAACTTTTTTGCTTCCCTTCATTCCAAGTGGAACAATTTTATCCCCATTCATTCTTTTTCTAATTATTAGCTTTTCTTTTATCTTATCATAATCAAAAAATTTTATTAATACATTATTAGAAAATTCTATATTTTTTTTATTATTTATTATAACAAAACTTATACTATAGTTATCAAAATCAATAGAATTCCCATCTAACTCACTTTTATTTAATGCAATTTCTTTAAAGTCATTATTTTTAACTTCCTTAAATCTTAAATATATATCACCATATATATTTTCTGCTATCACTCCATTAGGAATATTTATTTTTTTATTAGTATCCTTACTGGCTAAAGATATTACTTCATATATATGCTTCATTTCAAAATTAGTATACTTACCAGTAAAATCTATAAACGCCTTTTTTATTAACCTAGTTAAAATAGCCTTCTCAATAAAAAAAGCCTCTTTAGATATAATTAAGTTTTTACCATTATTTATACAAAATTTCTTATAGTATTTATTACACTCTTTTTCAATAAAGTCATTATCTATTTGTAATAAATTTGACATTCTATTTATTGTTTCAATAATGTCCTTATTAAAATTATTTTTCATATAAGGAATAATATCTAACCTTACTTTATTTCTACTATATATATTTTCTAAATTACTTTTATCTATTCTAGGGTTCAAATTATTTATATTACAATAACTTTCTATTTCTTCTCTAGATAAGCAAAGAATAGGTCTTATTATTCCTCCTTCTCTTTTACTTCTAATACCACAAAGCCCCTCTATTCCAGAACCTCTCATCATATTCATAAGAACAGTTTCCGCTTGATCATTTGCATTGTGAGCAACAGCAATCTTATTGTATCCATTTTTACTACTTATTAAATTAAAAAATTTATATCTTTCTTCTCTTCCTGCTAATTCATGAGATATACTTTTTTCTTTAGATATTTTATTTATATCAATTCTTTCAGAAAAAAATTCTATATTTAAATTTTTACATATAGTTCTTGCATACTCTTCATCTTTAAAAGCTTCTTCTCCTCTAAGCATATGATTGACATGTGCTGCTGCAACTTCAATATTAAATTCCTTTCTAAGTTCAAAAAGAATATTTAATAAACAAACAGAATCAGGGCCACCTGATAAAGCTACTAAAACTCTATCCCCATTTTCTATTAAATCATTTTCAATTACGTAAGCCTTTACTTTGTTTATCACAACAATACTCCTTAGTAAAATTATTTTAATATATACTATAATAACCTTAACAAACTTATCTGTAAATAAAATTTCTTAACTATTTTTTACAATATTGTAATATAAATTATATTATTTAACATTATATTTTTATCATATTAAATAGACAGGAGCTGTTTTAATACAGCTCCAAAATAACACTTACTTTTTTTAATATACAGAATATATCTTAGATACTAATACTGTCATATCATCTCTAACCTTTCCCCCACTTAAAACCATAGCTTTCTCAAGTATGTCCCTAGATAATGCAGATGGATTAGTATCTGCATATTCTAAATATTCTTCAAGCCAAGAATAGCTTCCTACATTATTTTTATCTATATCTAAAACTCCATCACTTATTGAAACTATAATATCGCCATGTTTTAGTTTGAACTTTTCTGTAGTTAGATCTACAGCGTCCAAAATCCCAAAAGGAAGACTATTAGATTTAATGACTTTTATATCTTCACCTCTTTTTATAAAGCTTACTACCCCTCCTACTTTTATAAATTCAGCTTCACCTGTATACAAATCTACTATATTTAAATCCATAGTTGTAAATTTCTCATCTTCATTAAACTTCATAGCCATTATTGAATTAACAGTATCAATTGCTGTCTTTTCACTAAATCCATTTTCTATAAACTTCTCAATCAAACCTACAGCTAAGCCACTTTCCCTACTTGCTTCTGGTCCAGAACCCATACCATCACTAATTATATTTATATAAGTACCATCATTATTCTTAGTAAAACAATAGCTATCTCCAATATAAGTTTCTCCATCTTTAGGCTTAATGGAGGCATAGGAAGTCATATGATATTTAGGTGTTTCTTCTATTATTATAGTACACTCTCCTGTATCTGGATTTATTCTCGTTCCTTCTGTTGATATTGATACCGGAACCTTAACTAAAGTATTAATTATAGGTAAAATCATTTTAGTGCAATATCTTTCCTCCTCTGGATTAGTTGTGGAAACCTTAATTTTCATTCTTCCACGTCTATCTAAATAAGAAAATACATCAGTATAATCAATTTTATTTCTATTAAATGCTTTTTTTAATATCTTATCTATTTCATTACACACAGTACTATCTTTTTCAAAATCTCTTATCATACTATCCATAGTATTAGAAATATTATTCATATGATTCGCTATTATATTTCTACCTTCACTTAACCTTGTTTTTAAAGCTTCATTTACTGTATAATTATTTACTATCTCTTGAGCGTTTTTCATTAAACTCCTAGTTTTTACACACTTTTTTTCTAAAGATTTAGGCATACGTATATCATTATTTTCACAACTACTTATTAACTCACTAAAACCTTCAAATGTTGAATGTAAATTTCTATCCCAACATCTCTGTCTAAGTTCACAATTATAACAAACTCTATCTGCTAAACTTTCTACCATAGCTGTTCCCTTATTATTTAAAGATAAAATATCATTTTCACCTAAATTTAATATAGATGATGATAACAATGATAAAATAGATTTCATGGAGCTAAGCCTATCTATAAATTCTGCCTTTACTCCATTCAAATGCATATCATTAATAGCTTCTGCTTTCTTTTCTTGATTAAATTCATTACTAATCGCTTCTATAAAAACTCTTGGAATGGAAATTAATAATATTCCTGAAAATAATACTTCTATACCACCATAAATATTAAAAACACTTGAATACATCCATATTATAAAATAAACAACAGAATAAGAAAGAGCAGCAAATACCCTATTAACTTCTTTAAAAATTCCAATTATTAATCCACATAAACTATACAATGTTATTGCACTTATAATATCACCACTAGTTATACCTATTATAAGTCCCATTGAAACTCCTATAGCTGATCCTATTCCAGCTCCCCCTATATATGCAAAAACAGCAATTGTAGATAATGCTAATATATTTCTAATCTGTATGTTAAATATGCTTACACTTCCTATCCCTGCAATTAATAAGCAAACTAATATACCTATACTAATTATTTCTTCTGTTGAGAAAAAATAATTACTTTCTAACTCATCTATGCACTTTAAAGCATAACTTATCATATATTTAACTGGTACTATACTTAAAACCTTTAACAAAGAAAATACTATGTTAACTTCTATAGGCTTATTAGTAATTACAATATTATATATAATAAACACAGAAAAAACTAAGAAAAATATAATATAATCCCTTCTCTTTAGTTCTAACCTATTACATACTTCCATGTATCCCACAACTAATACAGCTACTATAGAATAACTAACAGCTCCTTCTAATGTTGATGATATAGATAAATATCCTAGTACAGTACCTATAAGTGATAACAGTAAATCTACTCTATTTTCTCTTTTTATCCCTATAAGATATGCAATACCAAAAGGTGCTATCCCCATATCTACAGTTGCTGATAGCAGAACTCTACTTAATAAAAATCCCATAACAAGACATATAATCAACCTAAAGGGTGTACCTTGAACCTTTAATTCTTTTTTCTTCTTATTATCTACTCTCTTATAAGTTGATATATTAACACCATATTGCATTTTCTCTCCCCCCATATTTCCATAAAATGTAATTTAGATTATAGCACCTTATAAAAAAAATATGTGTCGCTTGATGTATCATTATTTTTTTTTCGTAATACAATAATATGTAAAATTCCTTATTTGAATATACTTTTAATACACAAACTTCTAAATACTATGTTTTTATGTT
>JAEZAL010000089.1 GCA_023427705.1 Bacillota bacterium
AGTATACCCTTGTTCAAGTGCAGGATATATAGAGGTTCCCCCTCTTATTTGTATTCCTGAAATTAATTCCTTTATTGCTTCTTTATCACCAACTTTTTGAAGTGGTACAACCACATCATAAGTATCATCAAAGGATATAACTGATATTTCATCAACTTCTCTTAAATTTTCCAAAGCCTTCATGGCAGCTTCTTTTGCTAAAGTTAATTTACTAACTCCACCACCTTCTGCACTCATACTTCCAGATTTATCTATAATTAAATTTATACTTATTGCTGGAACTTCATTTTTACCTCTCTTGTCCATATATACTGGTAAAACTTTTTCTAAAGATGTATCTTTATAGCCACCAAGTGCATAGGAATCTTCACCACCAAAAGTAATTAAACCTCCACCATAATCTTTAACATAGCTTTCAATATTCTCCATAAATCCATTACTTAAATCATCTCTATGAACATCATTAAAAACTATTGTTTTATATTCAAGCATTTCATTTAAAGTGCTAGGAGATGCCCCCGGTGATATTTTCTTTATATTTGCTCCAGAATTAACTAATATTTCTTCTAATGCTGTTGAATCTGCATTTATTCCATTAACAAGTAATATAGTAGGCCTATCTATTACATTAGTAAAAGTACTATATTCATTATTAGCTTTATTAATATCTCCATCAGCTTCTATTAATACTCTATATCCTTTAAAGCCTCCTGAATCTTGCTTATCTTTAAAAACAAATGAATTTTTCCCTTTTTGTATTTGAACTTCTTGTTCACCTACTTTAGTTCTTCCAGAAAACAATGATAACTTAGCTTTTGTTGCATAATTTGATTTAATATCTATAGAAACTGAAAATTCTTCTCCTACAGATATATTATCTGGTACTTTTACGCTATCAACATAAACTTCATTTCCCTTTTCACCAGTTATTCTATATACTTTTAAGTCTATTTTTTGTTCATTTATAAGTGGAATAGTTTTTAGTATATCACCTTGGTTTTCTTCACCATCAGTAATTAATACTATTCTTTTAGAGCCTCCTCTTTCAAATAAACTTAAAGCACTTTCAATAGCTTCTTGAATATTAGTAGCTGTAACAATAGGCTTTTCATTAATAGATTTATATTCTTTTTTTCTATTTAACACCTTATCAACAGTTGAATTATCACCAAATAAAACTACTCCTGCCTTATTTCCTCTTGGTATTTTTTCTAAAGCTGTAGATATAAAATCCTTTCCTGATGCTTCAAAGTCGCCAATGCTTTCAGAAACATCTAGTAAAAATACTGTTGAAATATTTCTTCCCTTTAAATTTAGAGTAATATTTCCTAAAGCTAATATTAATAAAGTAAATATTATAATCCTACTTATAAATATAGCTTTTTCATTTTTATTCCATGGCTTATATTTTTTAAAACTATAGTACATAAAGGCAAAGACTATTGGGATAAATATTAAAAAATATAAGTTTCCTATTTCTATCTTCATACTCTTTACCTCCTAATTTCCTCTTTTATACATTATCCACTCAAAAGCTACTACTGCCATAGCTAAAATTATAAGTAAAGGAGAAATATTTAAACCTCTCTTTAAATCTGATTTTACACTAGCTATATTTTCACTTTCACTTATATTATTAACACTTGTATTTCCTTCTTTTTCTGATGGAAAATTAACTGAAAACAATTCTTTTTCCTCTTGAGCTTCTAGTTTATATATTCCAAGCACATTATCTTCTTTTATTTCATCACCAGAAGAAAGTTCTAAAGTATCTCCATTTGGATAAGTTAATGTAATACTTGAATCTAAAGATAATCCTTTAGCAATAATCCTTTCACCAGCTTTAAAGTTATTTTTATAAACCATTCCAGTTGAAATTAGATTTTCACCAAGCTCATACATTAAAATTGGAAATTCCTTTTTAAGTGGAAAATCACTATTATGAAGATCAAAAGATAATGCTGCTATTTTTCTTCCATCAACTTCTCCCTTAAAACCTATAAAGTCTTCATCTATATTTAAAAATCCTCTTCCATAGTAAGGTATTTCAATAGAATTATACTTAGCTGCTGTAAAAGTAGTTTCCTCTAAATATTTTGATACTTCCCCAATAACAGCCTTAGCTTCTCCACCTTCTCCTCCACTAATTACATTAAAGAATTCATTTGATGAAGGATTAATAAATAATATACTTCCCTTAGATGGAAGAATATCTGGTGTAACACTATCAAATACATATAAATCATAACTATCAGCACTAGTTAAGTTTGATGCACTATTCGTCTTATAAACTTCAGTATTTTGAATACTACTAAATGCTTTTTCTAAAAATAAGTTTTGTTCCGTTACTATAAGAACCTTATTTACTTTTTTCTTTCCAATAATATGATTATAAGTGTTGTCTTCTGAAATCATATCTTTTCTAGAAAGTTCACCTCTTAATGTTTCTGATTTAATTGCTGGTAAATCAAAGGTTAAAGTTTTATTTTCTCCTTCATTAAGTTGTAGGCTTTCCACTGTTATAAGCTCCTCTCCATCATAAAGAGAAAAGTCTCCTGAATATTCACCTGCTCCTCTATTAGTAATAGTTGCAATTACTCTTACCTTATCTTCTAAGAATTTATGAGATATATTATCTATAGAAGCATTTGCTCCTGAATTAGCTAATGATACAACTTTTCCATTAACATCTCCTAATGAAAAATCTTTATCAGTAATTGCAATTACTTCATATTCCTCCTCTATCCCTTCCCCTATTGCTTTTACAAATGATAAGATATCACTAATTTCTCCTGTATTATAGCTTTGAGAAATTGATGAAATAATCTCATTAGAAACTTCTTTATTGAAATCTCCATTTTGAAGTAAATTGTTATTTCCATCAAAGGATATAATATAAGTATTTGTATCATCCTTTGTGGAAGATAAAACTTCCTTTGCGAATCTTTTAGCTTCATCTAACCTTGTACTATCCCCATATAACGCACTCATACTTGCAGTATTATCTATTACTAAAATAATATTTTTATAAGTCTTTCCTCCAAAATTTAAAAATGGTCTCATTAAACTAAATATTAGTAATAGTAATACAATTATTTGTAATAATAACATTATATTTTTTCTAAGCTTTTCCCAAGGTGTGTTTGCTCTTGTATTCTTATAAACTTCATTCCACAAAAGTGTTGAAGAAATTACCTCTTCTTTATACTTCCTTTTTAAAATATAAAGTAGTACTAAAAGAGGAATAGTTATAAGTAAAAACAAAGGCCATAAGTTTGTAAATCCCATATAATTTTCCTCCTAATAAAGTACTCTTTTTTTACTAAACTCACCTAAAATAATTTCTTCTATTTCCATAGATGAGCTTACACTTATAAATTTCCCACCATATTTTCTTACTAAATCTTCTAAAGACTTTTTATATACTTTTAAAGTAGCTTTATATTCCCTAATTATATTTGGAGTTAAGCTCATCTTTACATTTTCATTAGTTTCAGAATCTATAAATGTAATTTCATTATTAATATCAGGATTTATTTCTTCGTCAGCAAGAACTTGAACTAAAATTATTTCTTGCTTTTTAAATGCTAAATATTTTAATGCTTCTTCTAAATCTTTTAACCCTTCATTATTTAAAAAATCAGAAATTACTACTGAAACTCCTCTTGGAGATA
>JAEZAL010000120.1 GCA_023427705.1 Bacillota bacterium
CTTGTACCTGATAATATTATAGTTCTATAACCTCTAGACTTTTTATCTTTTATATCCTCTATTAGAAGATCTAATTGCCCCTGGTAACTATTTAAAGTTATAGAATTTAATGAATACTTTCTATAAGGGTTTAAGATTTTACTATTTACATCAAATACATCTAAGGTAATTACATTTTGTAATCCTAACTTTTCATTTAACTCTTGCTCATCTAATAATAGATTTATTTGTGATGGCAATATTCCGCCTCTTTGTAAAAAGGCTTCATAATTTTCTTTAAATTCAAAATAGCAACTTTCTAACTTTCCTTCACATTTTTTCACATCGTCAACTATGTATAAGTAGTTTTTTACATAGTCAAAAAAGCTATCTGTCTTTTCATAAAAGTAAGGCAAATAACTATCTACTGTCTCAAATGTTAAAGTTTCAGTCAATGACTCAACATTGGCTCTTATTATAGATTCAAGTTTTTCTATTCTTTCTTTGTCAGATTTTCCTGTAGATTTAATTTCTTCAAATTCCTTTAGAATATTTTCTTTTCCTCTATTTAATGCTTCATCATCTAAAATAACTTCTTTTGCAGGGAATATCTCCATGGAATCCACCTTTTCAATACTCCTTTGTGATTCTGTATTAAATGTTCTTATAGAATCTATAGTATCACCAAAAAGTTCTATTCTATATGGATATGTTGATATAGGTGGAAATACATCTAATATTCCCCCTCTTAAAGAGAACTCTCCCTTACCTTCTACAGATTCAACTCTTTCATAACCACACTCTAAAAGCTTCCTAGATAAATCTTTAAAGTCTACTTCATCATCAATACTTAAAGTTATATTATATTTATCAAATAGCTCTTTAGGTGTATAAACTGATGTTAATGAATCTATAGATGTAACAACTATCTTTTTGCTACTATTTAAAATCTCTTTAATTACCTTTAATCTTGCCCATCTTAAATCCCCTGAAATAGCATCTATATTATAGAAAACTACTTCTTTTGCTGGAAAATAATAAACATCATTAGTATAAAAGCTTAAATCCTCATATAGATTCTTTGCTTCCATATCGTTGTTGGTTAATATAACCATTGGTGAATCTATATTTTCATAAATACCAAATATACTATAACTCTTTCCAGAGTCAGATAATCCATTTATATTAATAGGATATTTATTTTCTTTTATGCTAGTTATTATTTCATTAAAAGTTGAGTTTTCACTTAAAGGTTGCAATACCCCCTTTAATCTCATTAAAATACACCATCCTTACTACTGATTTTTTGACAACTTAAATCCATTTAATTCATTCATGGCTTCCTTAGCTCCATATTTTATTATTATCTCTACGGCTTTAGCTGATGCCTCAATTACTTCTTTAAGATCTTGTTCCTCTTCTTTGTTAAATCGTCCTAGTACATGAGAAACTAAATCTCCTTTAGGTTGTCCTACACCAATTTTAATTCTCGGAAAAACATCTACTCCCATATTTGCTATTATGCTTTTTATTCCATTATGACCACCAGCACTACCCTTTTCTCTAATTCTTAACTTTCCGATTTCTAAACTTATATCATCATATATAACGATTATCTCATCATTATTGATTTTATAGAAATTAATTACTTCTCTTATACTTTCACCACTTAAGTTCATATATGTAGTAGGTTTTAATAAAATAACTTTTTGCCCTTCTATAAACCCCTCACCAAATACACCTTTAAACTTTGATTTATTTACATCTATATTATATTTCTTTGCTATGAAATCTATAGCTTCAAATCCTATATTATGTCTAGTCCCATCATACTGTTTACCTGGGTTTCCTAGACCTACAACTAAAAACATAGTACTTCTTCCTCCTAATGAATCTTTGCACATTTTATAATATACTAGTTTTTTACAAAAGAAAAGACTTTTAAAAAAATAGCAACTCTAATTAAGGTTGCTATTTCTTAATATTACTCAATACTATATCCATATCTATAACATCTCCAGCTCTCATTACCTTACAGATTACAGTATCTCCATTTTCTTTGTTTTTAACCATACTTAAAACTTCTGTAATACTATTAATTTTCTTACCATCTATTTCAAATATTATATCGGTAGGTCTTAATCCAGCTTTATATGATTCTCCTTCTTTATCTACTCTCGTAACATATAAGCCTCCGTAAATCCCACCATTATCAACTTGAATGAATTCTCCCTCTAATATTCCTAATATTTCTTTTAGTTCACTTGTATCGTCAATAACATTCTCTAATGAACTTAAATCTATAGCATAGTAAAGCCCTTCAACATTCATGCTATCACTTACCTTTTTACTTGCAATTCCTATAACTTCTCCATTTAAATTGCTTATTATACCTCCAGTATTAAATTTATTAATTGGAGTATTAACTTCAAATAAACTATATTTATTATTATTTACATATAACTGCCTATTGGTAGATGTAATAATACCTGGAACTACATTATCTATATAATCATCAGAAGTTGAATTGCTAATTAGTAAAATATTTTCTCCTTCAACTATATTATCCTTAGATGCTATTTTTATTGGAGTGAGCGCTTTTTTAGAATTAACTTGAAGTACTGCTAAATCATTATCTTCATTTATAAAAAATATATCTGCTTTCAATACTTCAGAATTAATTAAGGGCAAGTTAACATATACCTCCTCCAAGTCTTTTATTACTGAATAATTAGTAAGTATTCGTCCATTTTCTTGAATTATTATTCCTGTAGCATTACCTTGTATATATTCATTCTTAGATAACTCCTCTTTATTTCCTCCTATGGTAACTAAAGAATTTTTCACATTATCTATAGCATTAAAATATCCTTCATTGCTTCTATAACTATATATACTTTTATTATTAAATAAATCTTTATATTTATAATTAAAAATTATAATGAATACTACTGTACTTATAAGAACTGTAGTAATAATATAAATTAAAGACCTTAATAATAATAAAATCCTATACTTTGTTTTTCTTCTCATAAATTTTATACTAGAACTATTTTCATAATTGTAATCATTATTAATATCTATATCATATTTTTTACCCACTGTACTATTTTCCCCTCAGAATTTATCTATTTACTTGCTCTCTTTAATGTGAATGTAAATTTCACGCCTTTATTTGGTATATTTTCACTCCAAATATCTTGGTTGTGCTGAGTTAAAATTAATCTAACTATAGGTAATCCTAATCCTGTGCTAATCTTATTTGTTCTAGACTTATCAATTTTATAGAATCTTTCCCAAATCTTATTTGCATCTTCCTTCGGAATATTTACTCCAGTATTAAATATACTTACATAAACAATATCGGATTTAGCATATGTGTTAACTTGTATTTTTCCACCTTCATCTCCATATTTAATAGCATTTTCCATTAAATTTATAATAACTTGCATTATCCTATCTCTATCAGCGAAACAATATTGATGATCTTCATTAAATACAACTTCTACATTCATCTTCTTGTCTTTAACTTTTGCTTCTAAATTTAAAATACACAAAGTTATTATCTCATTAATATCAACTTTAATAATGTTCATTTTAAATTTACCAGATTCCATATATGTTATATCTAAAAGATCTGTTACAAGTCTTGATAATCTACTAACCTCATTATTAACTATATTTAAATAATAACTTTCTCTATCTCTTGGTATAACACCATCTATAATACCTGTTATAAAACCCTTTATAGATGTTAAAGGAGATCTTAGTTCATGAGATACATTTGATATAAATTCTCTCCTTGCTAGTTCAACCTTTTCAAGAGATTCTGCCATTGTATTAAAAGAATTTGCTAATTCTCCAATTTCATCATCTGAATCTATATACACTCTTTTTTCAACCTCTCCCTTTGCAAATTTTTTAGCTGCATTGTTTATTTTTGATAGAGGGTTTATTAGTATTCTTTGAGCAAAATAGTAGGCTACAATATTAGATAAGATAACAGCAAGTAATATAGCTACCCAAATTATTATAAATAATTTATAAAAATACTCACTACCTTCAGTTCCTAATAAAATTACTACTCCATTAAAGCTCCCCTTACCAAAAAGAGGTATATAATATACTCTTACTTTTTCATCTGAATTATTTCTATAATCTTTTTCAAGAACTACATTATTCTTTAACAAATTAAAATCTGAATCACTTATATCTACTTTAGTATATTTTATATAAGATAGACTTTCATCTGACACTGCATAAGCATACCCTTGGCTATCAATAATTACAGAATCAAATTCTGCTGACAATTTCATTATCTCCATGGTATTCAATAAATCTTTATATCCTACTTCATCATTATTATTAATAAGATTTTCTGTAGCTTTCTCTATTATCTCAATATAATTACTTATAAGATTATATTTTTCATTAGCATATTCTTTATTTATTAATACAGACAAAAAAATTCCAACTAATATTAGAACTGCTGTAGTAATAGATGAAAATGTAATTAAAAGCTTGTATATTACACTTTTCTTTTTCATCTATTTCACCTCAAATTTGTATCCAACTCCCCAAACAGTTTCTATTTGCCAATTAACTCCGCCATTTATTTTTTCTCTTAACCTTTTAATATGAACATCTACAGTTCTTGAATCTCCAGGATAATCATATCCCCATACTTCACAAAGTAGTTGTTCTCTTGTAAAAACCTTATTTTTATTAACAGCTAAGTAATATAAAAGTTCAAATTCCTTAGGAGGCATCTTTATTTCTTCCCCTCCATATATTACATTATAAGAAGATGAATCTATAACTAAATCAGGATAATTAATAATTTCTGTATCTTTGTCATCATAGTTATATCTTCTCATTACAGCTTTAACTCTCGCCATTAATTCTTTAGGTTCAAATGGTTTTACTATATAATCATCAGCACCAAGTTCTAATGCTAACACCTTATCAAAGGTATCTCCTTTTGCTGTTAACATAATTACTGGGATTTCACTATTTTTTCTTATCCACTTTAGTACTTCAATACCATCTATTCTTGGAATCATAATATCTAGTAATACTATATCTGGTTTAAAATCTGAAAATAGATTTATGACTTCTTTTCCATCATGGCATATTCTAGTTTCATAACCACCATTTAATAAATACATATTTATAACTTCACATATATTTTCATCATCATCTACAATTAAAACTTTTCCTAATTTATTATTCATAAATATTACACCATCCTTATCTCCATACAGTATATTCTATCCATGAATATACTTTAATTATAATTTAAAATTATAATTATATATAAATATTAAGCCTCTAAAAAGTTTGTGCTTCTTAGAGGCTTTTTATCCAATTATGTATTAAGCTTCAAATAGTTTGCTTATTG
>JAEZAL010000022.1 GCA_023427705.1 Bacillota bacterium
AGTATTGAATTTGATAAATTAATGATATGCAGTGGGGCATCTGCATTTATTCCACCAGTTGAAGGTTTAAGAGAAGGTAAAAATGTAGTTGGTCTTAGAAATTTAGAAGATGCTATATTGATAAAAGAAGAGGCAGCTAAAGTTAAAAATGCAGTTGTATTAGGAGCTGGACTTGTTGGAATAGATGCTGTAAGTGGACTTATAGGCACAGGAGTAAATATAACATTAGTTGAAATGGGAGATAAAGTTCTACCTATACAATTAGATAAGTATGCTTCTTCAGTATATGAAAATAAATTTACTGAAAATGGTGTGAGTTTAAAACTAGGGGTTAGAGCTGAAAAGTTAATACTTGATGAAGAAAAAAATCCTAAAGCTTTATTATTAAATACAGGGGAAGAAATACCATGTGAATTGGTAATAGTTGCAACAGGAGTTAGATCAAATGTAGCATTCTTAGAAAATAGTGGTATTGAATGTGACAGATTTGGTTTAATTATAGATGAAAAAGGAAAAACTAATATTAAGGATATATATGGTGCTGGCGATGTAACTGGTAGAAATCCAATATGGCCAACAGCTGTAAAAGAAGGAATAATAGCAGCTCATAATATGCTAGATAAAGAAATGATAATGACAGATTTCTTTGGAAGTAAAAATACAATGAATTTTGTTGGAATAGCTACTATGTCATTAGGTGATGTAGAGCCAAAAGATGATAGTTATAAAGTTGAGACAAGCATAGATGGAGATAATTATAAGAAAATTATCCATAAAGACGGGAAAATTTATGGAGCTATAATTCAAGGAGATTTATCATACGCTGGTGTTTTAACTCAATTAATTAAGGAGAAAATTGATATATCTAAAGTTACTAAAAATATTTTTGATATAGATTATGCAGATTTCTTTAATTTAGAAAATAACTTTGAATTTAGCTATAAATAATTTATTTATATGGAAGTTGGTTCATCAATTTCCATATAAATCTATTTTAAATTCGTTTTTAGGTCAAGTATAAGAATTAATATAAGAAAATAGAATAATTAATTTAAATAAAATTAATAATTTTTTTATTGGTTAAAACAATTAAAAGGATTATAATAATAAGTATAGAAAATGATTACACAAAATGATTTTTAAATATTTAAATTAAAGTTGAAGGATAAAGGATTATGCCTAAAGTTATAAATATAGTTGGAGATAAATCTAATGTAGGTAAAACCTTTGTTATGGAAGGTATTATAAAAGAAATTAAAAAAAGGAATCTTACTGTTGCAACCATTAAACATGATGTTCATGGTTTTGATATTGATAAAGAAGGTAAGGACACGTATAAACATAGAGAAGCTGGATCAGAGACAGTAATTATATCTTCTCCTAAAAGATTCGCTTTGATAAAGGAAGTTAATGAGGAAATACCTTTAGAAGAAATTATTAGTTTTGCAAAGGATAAAGATATAATTTTAGTGGAAGGCTATAAGAAGAGCAACTTAAGGAAAATTGAAGTTTATAGAAATGGTTTTAGTGATAAAATTATTTCTTCAAAGCATAAATTAATTGCAATAGCTAGTAATGATGATATTGTTTTTGAAGATGTTTTAGTAGTAAAAAATAATGACTTTGAGAAGTTAGTAAATTTAATTTTAGAAGAAGAAGATTATAAAATTTAATAGTAGTCAATAATATTTTCTAGAGTATAAGATTCCTAAGGGGTTTCTATGGAGCTTATACCTGAATATATAATTCACAGGGTATATATTTGAAAAAATTATATCTCCACGTTATGGGAAGGAAAATAAGTTGATTTAAATATTAATTTGAAATTTGGATTTTATTTTTAAAATCAATTTTCATAATTTTGTGCTATATATATTTAAATTTAAACTTATTATTCATAAGCATATGGATAATAAGTTATTTTTTTAGGAGGAAATACTTTGAGATCCTTTATTTCTTTAGAAGAAGCTTTAGAAATTTTAAATGATAAAATAGATAATTTAGATACTGAGGAAGTGACTTTATTTAATGGATTAAATAAAGTTTTAGGTAAGGATGTATACGCAAGCATAAATAATCCACCATTTAACAAATCAGCAATGGATGGTTATGCAGTAATATGTGATGATGCTTTTATTAATAATAGATTAGAAATTATAGATAAAGTTTATGCTGGAGGAGTTAGTAATAAAATAGTAACCCGAAATACAGCAATAAAAATAATGACTGGAGCACCAATACCAAAGGGAGCAAATGCAGTTATAAAACAAGAAGATGTAATTATAGAAGATGATAATATAATCATAAGAAATCAAGTTAATGAAAATCAAAATATTTGCCTAGTAGGTGAAGATATATCTAAAGGAGATTTGCTTGTAAAAGCTAATAAAAGACTTGATTATTCAGATATCGGCATTATAGCTAGTTCTGGAATTAGTAAGATTAATGTATTCAAAAAGCCCAAAATAGCTTTTTTCAGTACTGGTGATGAAGTTATAGACTTAGATAAAAATCTTGTACAGGGTAAAATTTATAATAGTAATAAATTTTCAATTATTTCTAGACTTTTGGAACTTGGTTATGAAGTAAATAAAGTCGACCATATAAAAGATGATTATAAAGAAATAGGAAAAGTGATTAAAGAGGCATCTAAAGAGTTTGATTTAATAATTACTACTGGTGGAGTGTCTGTTGGAGAAAAAGATTTATTAAATGATGCTATAAAAAGTATAGATGGTGAAATATTATTTTGGAAAGTAACAATTAAGCCTGGTTCTGCAGTTTTATGTAGTAAGGTTAATAATTGCATTATTATTAGTTTATCTGGTAATCCTACAGCAGCTTTAACTACTTTTGAATTATTAGTAAAAACTTCTTTAAATAAACTATCAGGAGAAAAAGAAATAAAAATTACTAGAGAAAAAGCTATATTAGCAGAAGGAAAATTTAAAAAAGATTTTAAACATAGATTTTTAAGAGGTTATTTTGAAATAGTTGATTGTAAACAAATGGTTTATATTACACAAAAAAAATCAGGTAATGGAATATTAAGATCAGCTTTAAATTCAAATTGTATTATTGAAGTTAAGCCTAATAATAAGGAAATCGGAGCAGGAGATTTTGTAGATATTATAAAACTTTAGGAGAGTAAGATGATTAAGAAAACTTTAGCTATATTAGCTGGTGGTAAAAGTAGTAGAATGAATTATAATAATAAGGCATTATTACTATATAAAGAAAAAACATTTATAGAAAACATAGTAAATGCTGGAAAAGAATTTAATGAAATAATAATTATTTCAAATAATATAGAAGACTACAAAAATTTAGATTTAAATGTTTACTGTGATATTTATATAGGTAATGGACCTTTATCTGGAATTCATTCTGCTTTGAAGAATTCAAAAAATAATAAAGTTTTATGTGTAGCTTGTGATATGCCTTTAATATCTAAAAGAACTTTGAATATGATTGGTAGTATAGACGGTAATTACGAGGTGATAGTACCTAGAATTAATGATAGACTTCAACCCATGTGTGCCATATACTCTAAAAGTCTAATTCCTAAAATTGAAAGTGCTTTGATTAAAGGTGAAAATAAACTTCAAAAGTTTATTTTATCTACGAATTATAAGGTTTTAGAAGAAAAATTATCCGTAAAGGATTTTTCAAATATAAATACAGAACAAGAATATAAATTACTGGAGGGGATTTAATGTATACTGTTGGAATTATTACTAGTAGTGATAAAGGTTATGCAGGAGAAAGAGAAGATAAGAGTGGTGCAGTCATTAAAAAAATAGTAGAAGAAAATGGCTTTAAAGTTGAAAGGCAAATAATCTTACCAGATGAAAAAGAAATGCTTAAAAAAGAATTTATCAATATGAGTGATAATTTAAATTTAAATTTAATTTTAAGTACTGGTGGAACAGGTTTTTCAAAGAGAGATATAACACCAGAAGCAACTAAAGAAGTAATAGAAAGAGAAACTCCAGGAATTTGTGAAGCTATAAGATATTTTAGTTTACAGATAACTAAAAGGGCAATGCTATCTAGGGCAGTATCAGGAATAAGAGGAAATACTTTAATAGTTAACTTGCCAGGAAGTCCAAAGGCTTGCGAAGAAGCATTAGGCTTTATATTAGAAGAATTAAGACATGGAATAGGAATTTTATTAGGCGAAGAAAAGGAATGTGCAAGAAAATAATCATAATATAGGAGATGTTTTTTATGAAGATGATTAGTGTATATGACTCAGTAGGATGTATATTATCACATGATGTAACACAAATAATACCTGGTGAATTTAAAGGAAGATTATTTAAAAAAGGTCATATAATTAAAGAAGAAGATATAGAAAAATTAGTATCTATAGGTAAGGAACATATATATGTATGGGAGCCTAAAGAAGGTGAATTACACGAAAATGATGCTGCAATTAGACTAGCAAATCTTGTTCTTGGAGAAGGAGTAAGTAAATCTCCAGAAATAAAAGAAGGAAAAGTTGATTTATTTGCAGATAGAGACGGAGTATTAAAAATTAATAAAGACGAATTATTTAAGCTAAATAGTTTAGGAGAAATTATAGTATCAACTCTACATAATAACACTCCAATTAGAAAAGGTGAAAAAATAGGGGCTACTAGGGTTATACCTCTAATAATAGATGAAGAAAAAATAATTAAAGCAGAAAAATTAGTAGAAAAGAATATAATTTATGTAGAAGAAATAAAGCCTAAAAAGTGCTTGCTTATTACTACAGGAAATGAAGTTTATAAAGGAATAATAAAAGATGCTTTTCTACCTGTTATAAAGTCTAAGCTTGGATATTATGGTAGTGAAGTTACAAGACAAGTTATTTTACCAGATTCTAAGGAAAGAATAATTGAAGAAATCCAAAAGGGATTAGCTGAAAATGTAGATATGATAATTTGTACTGGAGGAATGTCTGTAGACCCTGATGATGTTACACCAACTGCAATAAAAGAATGTGGTGGGGAGTTAGTAACTTATGGATCACCAGTATTACCAGGAGCAATGTTCTTGTTAGCATATTATAATAATGTACCGATATTAGGGGTTCCAAGTTGTGCTATGTATTCTAAAAGAACAGTATTAGATTTAGTGCTTCCAAGAGTTTTAGCAGATGAAAGATTGACATTAGAGGATATTGCTTCTTATGGTCATGGTGGATTATGTTTAGATTGTAATGTTTGTACATTTCCACATTGTTCTTTTGGAAAGTAGGAGGTATTCATGGATAATAAATTAACTCACTTTGATAATAGCGGAAATGCTAGAATGGTAGATGTTTCTGAAAAAAATAAAACTGAAAGAGTTGCTATTGCAGTTTCAAGAATAAAGGTAAGTGAAGAAACTCTATCTTTAATAAAGAAAGGGGAAATAGGAAAAGGTGATGTTCTTGGAGTTGCTAGAGTTGCTGGAATTATGGCAAGCAAACAAACTTCAAATTTAATTCCTATGTGTCACCCTTTAATGATTTCAAGTTGTAATATAGATTTTGAAATAAATGATAAAAATTCATGTATAGATATAAAAGCTACAGTGAAAATAGTAGATAAAACTGGAGTAGAAATGGAAGCATTAACAGCAGCAACTATAGCAGCATTAACTATATATGATATGTGTAAGGCTGTAGATAAGAAAATGATAATAGAAGGAACTCATTTACTTAAAAAAACAGGAGGTAAGAGCGGAGAATTTAATTTTTATGAATAAGCTCTTAAGTTAATAATGAAAGATAAGTATGGAAGAGAAGTAGATTATTTAAGGATTTCATTAACTGATAGATGTAATTTAAGATGTATTTACTGTATGGAAGAGAAAGAAAATACATTTTTTAATGAAGAAGAGATACTTACTAAAAATGAAATATGTAAAGTTGTTAATGCATGTTCAAAGCTTGGAATAAAAAAAATAAGACTAACTGGTGGTGAGCCATTAGTAAGAAAAGATATTGTAGAATTAGTAGAAGAAATTAATAAGATTGAGGGTATAGAAGAAATCTATATTACTACTAATGGGATTTTACTAGAAGATAAGGTTACACTATTAAAAAATGCTGGATTAAAGGGGGTTAATATTAGTTTAGATTCCTTAAAACCAGAGATGTTTAATAAGCTAACACGATTAGGTGATTTAAAAAAGGTTTTATCTGCTATAGATAAATGTTTAGAACATGGAATAAAAGTAAAAATCAATACAGTTATGATTAAGGAAATAAATGAAAATGAAATCTTAGACTTTGTAAATCTAACTCTTGAAAAAAAGGTAGATGTTAGATTTATAGAACTTATGCCTATTGGAGTTGGAAGTAAGTACAAGGGAATAAGTAATGAAGAAATTATAGAAATAATTAAAAAGAATTATATAGATATAGAAGAGTTAAAAAGAAATGGAAGTGATGGGCCCGCGACTTACATTAAAATTAACAATGGAAAAGGGAACATTGGTTTTATAAGTGCAATAAGCAATTGTTTTTGTGAGGACTGTAATAGAATAAGACTAACATCAGAAGGTTTTTTAAAACAATGTCTTCATTATAATTATGGAGTTGACTTAAAAAAATTACTTAGAGATGGAGCTTCTGATGAGGAAATATTAAAAGTAATAGAAGATAATATTTATAATAAGCCTGAAAAACACTTATTTTTGAAAAAAAGTGAAGGTAAAGAATTAAAGTTTATGAATCAAATTGGAGGATAATTAATATGGGCAAGGTATTAGCTGTATGTACTAGTAAACATAAGGGGACTTTAAAAGAGGAAGTTAATGAAGCTATTTTTATAGAAGACTTTGGAATAGAAGGAGATGCTCATGCAGGAAAATGGCATAGACAAGTTAGTTTGTTAGCTTTTGAAAAAATTGATGAGTTTAGAAAAAAAGGTGGGGACGTAGACTTTGGAGCTTTTGGAGAAAACTTAGTAGTTGAAGGATTTGAATTAAATAAGCTACCAATAGGACAAAAGTTAGAAGTTGGAGAAGTATTATTAGAAGTAACTCAAATAGGTAAGGAATGCCATGATAAATGTGCAATTTATTATCAAGTAGGTGAATGTATAATGCCTAAGAATGGTATTTTTACAAAAGTACTAAGAGGCGGAAAAGTAAAAGTTGGAGATAAGTGTAACCTTATAGAAAATGAAAAAAAGACATTTACATTATAAAAAATAAAAATATAAAAATGGAGCTATCACATTAGCAGGTGAAAAAATCTGCTAGCGATAGTTCTTTTTTTTCTACTTAAAACTTCTATGTAATAGTAGATAACAACCATATGATATTTATCCTATTATTAATTTATAAATATAAATGAATACCTTAGGTAAATCCTTGTAATACTAATTGTGAAAGAATATAAAATAAAGGAGAAGTATTATGAAGGTTGTAAGATCTACTTGTAATTATTGCTCAATAGCTTGTAATTTTGATTTTCATGTAGATGATCATGGCTTTATAGAAAGAGTTAAGCCATCTGAAGATTATCCAATTAACAGGGGATTTTGCTGTGTTAAAGGATTGAATTTGGATAAACAAAATACATTATATGAAAATCCTGTATTACCGCTTTTACGAAATAAAAACGATGAATTTGAACATATATCATGGGATAAAGCATTTAAAATTTTTGCTAATAATGTGAAAAGCATCCAAGAAAAATATGGAAAAGAAAGCTTTGCTTTTTTAAGCACTGGACAACTTTGTAGTGAAGAAATGGCTTTAGCAGGGCATATTGGCAGAACTTTTTTAGGTGGAAATGGTGATGGAAACACTCGTCTCTGCATGGCAACAGCTGTAGTTGCATATAAACAAAGCTTTGGTTTTGATGCACCACCATATACTTTAGATGATTTAGAACATTCAGATGTAATGATATTTATAGGCTGTAACCCAGTAGTAGCACATCCTATTTTGTGGAGTAGGGTTATTAAAAATGAAAATCAAAATAAAAAAGTAATTGTTATAGACCCTAGAAAGAGTGAAACTGCATCTAGAGCTGATATGTGGATAGATATTAAACCAAAATCAGATATTAGATTAATGTATACTTTAGCAAATGTATTAATAGAAAAAGGATGGATAGATACAGATTTTATCAGAAGTAATACAGAGGATTTTGAAGGATTTAAAAATCACGTTAAAAAATATGATATTAATGATGTTGAAGAATATACAGGAATATCAAAGGGAAGAGTTTTAGAATTAGCAGAAATAATTTATAAAGGAAAAAGAGTTTCTTTTTGGTGGACCATGGGAGTAAATCAAGGATTTCAAGCAGTTAGAACAGCTCAATCTATCATTAACTTAGCATTAATGACTGGAAATATAGGAAAACCAGGAACAGGAGCAAATTCTATAACAGGACAATGTAATGCTATGGGATCAAGGCTTTTTAGTAATACAACAGGCTTATATGGTGGTGGCGAGTATAGTGATGAAAAGAGAAGAAAAGTAGTAGCTGAAATATTAGAAATAGATGAAGAACTTTTGCCTAAGAAGCCTACAATACCATATAACGAAATAGTTGATGGAATAAACAATGGAGAAATTAAAGCATTATGGGTTTTAGCAACTAATCCTCTAGTGTCTTGGATAAATGATTTAGAGTTTAAAAAAGCTGCAGAGAAACTTGAATTTTTAGTTGTTCAAGATATATATTCAGATACTGAAACTTGTAGATATGCTCATTTAATACTTCCTTCAACAAATGGATTAAAAAAAGAAGGATTCCTTATAAATACAGAAAGAAGGATATCTAAAGTTCAACCAGTACTTGAAAAAAAGAAAGATGAATTAACTGACTATGATATCATGCTTGGAATAGGAGAAGCTTTAGGCATGGGAAGTTTATTAGATAAATGGAAAACACCTAAGGATGCTTTTGAGCTTTTAAAGAAATGTACTGAAGGAATGCCATGTGATATTACAGGAGTAGATTATGATGAATTAAATGGATCAAAAGGAGTACAGTGGCCATGTAGAAGGGGAGAAGTAATTGTTGATGAAGAAAGAAGATTATTTGAAGATGGAAAATTCTTTACCCCTAATAAAAAAGCCAAATTTATATATGAAGATATAGCAAGTCCTCCATTTGATAGAAGTGAAGAGTATCCATATATTTTAAATACAGGAAGAGGAACTGTTGGCCAATGGCATACACAAACTAGAACTAGAGAAATACCAGATGTTGAGGCTATAAAAGTTAAAGAAGGTTATATTAATTTAAATACTGATTTGGCTGAAGAATTAGGGATTAAAGAAAATGATAAAGTGAAAATAAGTTCGCCAAATGGTATATCAAATACTTTTTTAGTGAAATTAAGTAGAAGTGTAAAAAGTGGAGACCTTTATGCACCAATGCATTATATAGAAGCTAATTCAGTATTAACATCAGTTTTTGATACTTATTCAAAGGAGCCTAATTATAAGTATGTACCAGTAAGACTAGAAAAGATAAAAGGTGATGACCATGAAGAGAATTAAAATTAATAGAAAGAAATGTATTGGTTGTTTAACTTGCACTACAGCTTGCAAGGTTTCACATGGGTGTAGAGATACAAGAGGTAGGATAGTAATTAATAGTGAAGGTAGATATGCACCTATTTATTGTAGACATTGTACTAGGCCAGAATGTGTTTATGCGTGTCCAACTGGAGCAATGAGAAGAGATGATGAAAGTGGATATGTAATTTATGATAAAAGTAGATGTGCCACTTGTTATATGTGTATAATGGCTTGCCCATATGGAGTATTAAAAATGGATTATCAAACAAATAGAGAAGTTATGAAATGTGATATGTGTTTATCTACAGAAAGTAATTACCCTCAATGTGTAGATAAATGTCCTATGGGAGCATTAACATTAGAGGAGGTTAAAGAATAATGAAATATGTGATTGTAGGTGCATCAGCATCAGGAATAAATGCTGCACGAACACTTAGACAGTTTAATAAAGAATGTAAAATAGTATTAGTGTCTAAAGATAAACATGTTTATTCTAGATGTATACTTCATCATTTTTTAGATGGAAGAAGAGATATAGAGGACTTAGATTTTACTCCCTATGATTTTTGGGATATGTATGATATCGAGTGGATAAAAGGTGTTGAAGTAATAGGAATAGATATTAAAGAAAAGAAATTAGCCTTAGATAATGGAAAAAATATATCATATGATAAAGTGCTACTATCAACAGGAGCATCCTCTTTCTTGCCACCAATAGAGAATTTAAGAACTGCTAATAATGTTATTGGATTAAGAAATTTAGATGATGTTATTGAAATTAAAGAAATAGCGAATAAAGTTAAAAATATAGCTATATTAGGTGCAGGCCTAGTTGGTGTAGATGCATTGGCTGGATTGTTGGATTATGATGTTAATATTACATTAATAGAAATGGGAGATAGACTACTTCCATTACAGTTAGATAAATATGCAGCTAGTAAGTATGAAGAAAGATTAAAAAAAGAAGGAGTTAATTTAAGGTTTGGAGTAAAAGCTGAAAAAGTTGTTGTTGATGAAGATAATAATCCAATAGCCATATTGCTTAATACTGGAGAAGAAGTTCCTTGTGAACTAATTATTGCATGTACAGGAGTAAGAGCAAATGTTGGATTTTTAAAGGATAGTGGAATTGAATGTGATAAGTTTGGATTAATAATTAATGAAAAAGGCGAAACAAATGTGAAGGATGTATATGGAGCTGGTGATATAACTGGTAGAAATCCAATATGGCCAACAGCTGTAAAAGAAGGGATAATTGCTGCAAATAATATGATAGGAAGAGAAACCTACATGGAAGATTTCTTTGGAAGTAAGAATACTATGAATTTTTGTGGTTTAGCTACTATGTCACTTGGAGTAGTTAATAAGCCTGATGATACTTACGAAGAAGCAATAGATATTGATGGAAAAGATTATAAGAAAATAATATATAAAGATGGTACTATTTATGGGGCAATAGTTCAAGGGGACTTATCTTATGTGGGAGTTTTAACTCAATTAATAAAAGAAAAAATAAATGTGAATAGAGTTAAGAAGCCTTTATTTGATATTGATTATTCTGATTTCTTTAATGAAACACAAAACTTAGAATTTGTATATTAAAAAGTAGGTGAGAAAAGTGGAGTCTGAAAGTATTATCAAAAAAATTAAGAATATGCCTTTACCAATTTTGCCTACTATGGTAGGGGCAGCTACGCTATCAAATGTTTACCAAACATTAGGATATAATTGGATAAAGCATATAACCATGTGGGTTACTACTATAATATTAATAGCTTATTTAATAAAAATAATTCTATACTTTGATACTTGTAAAAGTGAATATAGTAATACTGTGCCAGCAAGTCTTTATGCAGCATTTACAATGA
>JAEZAL010000175.1 GCA_023427705.1 Bacillota bacterium
CTGCATAATATACAGTTGTATTAGCGATTTGCGTAGGTATTGCTAAAAATAAAAGTGAACTTATAATGGCTGCTGGAAAAATTTTATCGTTACCTCTCTTATTATTACTTATCTTAGCAATTAAAAAGGCTCCTAATGTAATAATTATAGGATTTATTATCCTATATAATAAAGCATCGTATCTTACTAAAATGGATAACAGTACATGTACCCATACTCGTCCATTTGTATTTAATTGTTTAAGCATAAAATTAGGTAAATATGAAATACCTATTTGTGCATCCCTAGAATAATATAAATCATCTGCATATATGTATACATATTTATGTATTATGTACATACATGCAATTAATAAAATAAATGGTGTAAAGTTCTTAACTATTTCAAATCTTTTCTTATCAGTATGTATTATCATATATTTTCTCCTTAATCTTGTTCTTCCCAAAATAAATATACTTTATTATAACATACTATTTCTTTTTACAATTATTATAATTTTTATCTTCTTTGTTGTTATCTTTTTATAGGCTGAATAAACTTATCTCTTCTAATAAAATACCTTTGAAATATTTCATTCTTTTCTATTAATAAATCTATTTCTTTTGCTAAATCAAAGGCTTTAAACATACCTTCCTTTCCATGCCTTCCACAAATAACAAAACCACTTGCTAATTTCTCTCCAGGAACTGTTATTCCTGTACATTTACACATATTAATGGCTTTAACTAGGGCTTTTCCACCACCAGCTGTAATTTCTTTTTCTACTTTTCCTTTAAAACTCCTTTGTATAGTTTCATCATAACCATAAACATCTATTGGTCCTTCATAGGTTAATATAATATCTGCCAAATCTTTTTCGAAAATACTATTTATTTCTTTTATAGAAATACTTCTTTCATATATATTATCAAAATCGTAATCTATAAATTGAAACTCTTTGCTATCTATGCCCTTTATTACCTTATCTATTTCCTCTCTCATATCTAAACCATCTGGTAATTTAATTGATTTTGCTTTTGGTATTACAACTCTAACAACTTCATCTTTACCTTCTATTTTTTCTTCTAATATATCTTCTACAACTGTCTTTAATATAGTTAAATTCTTAGATATTATTCCTATTCCAGAAGTGAAGGATATATTATCTGTGGATAAACTTTCTTTGTTTGTTACTAAGTTCACTCCTGATCCAATAAATGAATACAAATTAGTACTAAGGGCAGGGGCTAAAACTGAACCCCCACCATCTGTACCTATTCCAAAGTCATTTATTCCCTTAATTATATTAATTGCTGTACCACTACTTGAGCCTGTCATACATCTATAAGTTAAAGGATTTATTAAATCTGTATCTATACTTCTCCCCAAGTGGGACATCTTATCCACAGATAAGAATAAATATTCTGAATTTTTTATCAATTTATCCACAATTATTAATGGAATATCCACAGTATTTTTTATACCAAAAGTTAATACTTCTTCATTTTTAGTTTTCATTTCTTCACTTATATTGTTATTTAAAGAAACTACTGATTTATATAAATTTTGTTCTGCAAGTATTCTAGCTCTATATACTTTCTGATTTTTATTCATAATATTCCTATACCTCTTTAGATAAAATATCTTTTAGGAAACTTTCTCCATTTTCAGGGCTTTTAACATCGAAATAATCTGCTACTGTTGCCCCCACATCTGAAAGAGTTTTTCTTTCTCCAATATAGCCTACCTTTAATTTTTCTCCATAAATCATAATAGGAACCATTTCTCTAGTATGTTTACTATGTCCTATAGTTGGATCATTACCGTGATCTGCCATTATTAATAAAATATCATCACCTTTAATAGTTTTCATTAGCTCTCCAATTAATCTATCTGCTATTTGTAATTTTTCTGCATATCTATCTACATTTTCAGCATGTCCAGATAAATCAGTTTCTTGTACATTACAACAAATAAATCCCTTGTCTACTTCCTTTGATATTTCAATAGTTCTCTTTAGCACTTTTTCTGTATCTACCATAGAAATACTTGTCCCTTTTTCATTTATAACTACATCTGCTACCTTTCCTAATAAATAAACAGGTACATTTTCTTCAGGTAATATAGTCGATACCTGTGTCTTAGGATTAACACCATAGCCTAGATGAATACATTCATATCCAGTATTATACACACCAGACTTAGGTGCATTTATACCAATATAGCCCCCTTCTTTTTCTTCTTCTGCCTTTAATATATCTTCTAAGGTTATCCCTCTTCCCCCAAAAGTTATTACTCTTGGAACTGTTGCAATGGATCTTACTATATGTCCAATTTCTAATACCTTCTCAAAAGAAATTAAATCTAAAGCTGAAGTTATATTAAACGCTTGTCCTAAATCACATTCTATATTATCTGCCACAGTAAGAGCATCTTCAACAACAAGGTATTTTTCATTTTCACCATATTTATATTCAACCTTGTATCCTGCTTTTTTTATTTCCTTATAAATTTCTTCAATTTTATTTTTTATAGGTTCTCTAA
>JAEZAL010000178.1 GCA_023427705.1 Bacillota bacterium
ATTCATATTAATTACCTCCTGCTATAGTATTCATAATAATATTAGTTTCTAAATCCTTGTCCACAAGTTCTTTAATCTTAACCTTATCCCTTAAAACTATTAATCGGCTACAAGTTCTAAGCATTTCATCTAACTCTGAAGAAATAAATATTACTGAAATTCCTTGCTTTGCAAAATCTAATACTAATTTTTGAATTTCAGCTTTTGTTCCAATATCTATACCTCTTGTTGGCTCATCTAAAATTAAAAGCTTTGGTCTTGTTAATAACCACCTTGCTAATATAACCTTTTGCTGATTTCCTCCGCTTAGCTCATTTACTAACTTTTCTGCTGATGGAGTCTTAATATCTAAAAGTTTAATATATTCTTCTGCAATTTTCTCCTGTTCTTTAAGTGGAATATATTTAACCCATCCTCTTTTTACTTGAAGAGCTAAAATAATATTTTCCCTTACTGATAAATTAGGTATTACGCCTTCTTTCTTTCTATCTTCTGGGCAATATGCAATTTCTTTTTTAATTGCCTCTAAAGGATTTTTCATTTTACTTTTTTTATTATTTACAATTATTTCACCAGTATCAGCCTTTTCTATTCCAAATAATAAATTGACTAATTCAGTTCTACCAGAGCCTAATAATCCAGCTAGTCCAAGGACTTCTCCCTTATAAATTACAGTATCAAGTGGTTCCAAAAAATTTTTCTTACCTAAATTTATTGCTTTTAAAAATACTTCTCTTTCATTTTCATTTTCTATATTATCAACTGGTTTGATATTAGAATTTATCTCGCCATAATCTTTTCCAATCATTTTCCCTACTAATTGAACCTTTGGTAATTCACTAGATCCATACTCTCCAACTAATTTTCCATTCCTCAATACCGTAATTTTATCTGAAACTTCATATACTTGATCTAAGAAATGAGTAATAAATATAATTCCTATGCCTTGAGATTTTAAATCCTTCATTATTTCAAATAGCTTTTTAACTTCATTTTCATCTAAGCTAGCAGTTGGCTCATCTAAAATTAATATCTTAGCTTCGATATCAACAGCTCTTGCAATTGCAACCATTTGTTGAATAGCAATAGAATAACTATCTAAATCTTTTGTTACATCAATATCTATATTTAACTTTTTCATAGCTAAACTTGCTCTTTTATTAATTTCTTTCCAATTAATTTTCCCAAACTTTGTAGGCTCTCTTCCAATAAATATATTTTCTGCTACTGAAATGTTATTACACAAATTTACCTCTTGATATACTGTGCTAATTCCAAGTGCTTGAGCTTCATATGTTGATTTTGGATTTATTTTATTGCCTAAGAAAACAATTTCTCCGCTATATAGCTTTTCAACTCCCGTTAATACCTTAATTAAAGTTGATTTCCCAGCTCCATTTTCCCCCATTAATGCATGGATTTCACCTGCTCTTAAGGTAAATTCCACTTCATCTAAGGCTTTTACACCAGGAAACTCTATGCTTATATCTTTCATTTTCAGTAATATATCTTTTTCTTTCATAGCTACATCTCCTTTTTGTTATATTCAATATAAGCTGTTGCAATAATATTTTTTGCAACAGCTTACATTAAATTAAAGAAAATTAATATAAATTAATATTTTCTATTTGGAAGTTCTTGTGCTGCTGTATCTTGTCTAAATACACCTTCTTCTGAAGGTATAACCTTAGGAACTTCTTTTCCTGCAACTATATCTTCACAAACATCAAAGAATTGAGGTCCAAGTAGTGGGTTACATTCAACTGTAACATTTAATTTTCCTGCTATCATAGCTTCAAAAGCCCCTTTAACTGCATCAACTGAAACTATTTTTATATCTTCTCCAGGTTTCTTTCCATACTCTTCGATAGCTTGTATAGCTCCTATTGCCATATCATCATTATGTGCAAATAAAGCTTGAATATTTTCTCCATCAGACTTTAAGAAAGCTTCCATAACTTCTTTACCCTTAGCTCTTGTAAAGTCACCAGTTTGAGATTTAATAATTTTTATATCAGGATATTTTTCATTTATTCTTTGTAAGAATCCTTCTTGTCTTCCAACAGCTGCTGAAGATCCAACAGTTCCTTGAAGTTCAACTATATTTCCCTTTCCATCTATTAATTTAGCAAGTTCATCTGCTGCCTTTATTCCTTCATCTACGAAATCAGAACCTAAATAACAAGCATATAAATCCTCTGGTACATCAGCTTTTCTATCAACTAATACTAATGGAATTCCTGCATCCTTAACTTCTTTAAATACAGTTTCCCATCCAGATTCAACAACTGGAGATACCCCTATACCGTCAACACCTTGAGCTATAAATGAACGTATAGCTTTAATTTGATTTTCTTGCTTTTGTTGAGCATCAGAGAATTTTAAATCCACTCCTCTTTTTTCAGCCTCTTCTTTAACAGAATTAGTACATGCAGTTCTCCATTCACTTTCTGCTCCTAATTGTGCATATCCAACAACAAGCTTCTTATCTCCACTATCTTCCCCCTTAGGTTCCTCTTTACCACCAGAACACCCAATAGAAAGAGCCATAGCACTAGCTAAAACTAATGATAATAATTTTTTAACTTTCATATTTATCCCCCTTATTTTTGATTACGATTACAATTAAATTCTAATATTCTTACCATTAAATGTATTTACAATAAACAAGCTTAATTTATAAAAATCTGCACAAAAAAATAAAGGGGATATATATTATATTCCTTGAGACCTCGCAGTCTCCAAGTAGCAGAATATAATATCTATCTCCTTATATACTGAATGAAAAGAATTAATTTAAAGTTATTCCCTATAATCTATACCTAATACATTAAAAGTATCTTCTACTAAATATACAACTATTGGTCCTAATAACTCATCCTTAGCTGTATTAAAAATCACTCTATATGCTTCTATATTTCTAATATCTAAACTCTTAGTTTTTGTAGCAACCAAATGCTCACTTGTTAATATTACTTTTCCTATAGATGCAGTATTATAATTAGTTATTTCTGATTTAGTTTCATCATCT
>JAEZAL010000186.1 GCA_023427705.1 Bacillota bacterium
GTGAAGATTTTTCTGATGATGGACTTAAATCATTTAGAAGTAAATATAATATTGTAACTGTACCAGGGTTTATTGTTAGTAAAAATGGAGAAATAGAAGTTCGTTGTGATTCTTCAACTCCAGAAGAAGAAATATTATTTATGTTAAAATAAAAATAATATTAAAATATCATATCCTGATTCAGTAACAAAATCCAAGTCATATGGATATGATATTTTAACACCTCATAACTAAAGGAATAAATTCCTAAGTATGTGGGAATTTATAAACTTTAAGGACTATCATTATGTTATTATATATTTCATAATGGTAGTCCTTTTATTTAGCTTACTTTATAGAAATTTATCTCTTAAGTATAATATTTTTTAATATTACCGCTCTTATAGCTTCATATTTAATATAATCTGGTAAATTCTTTTTAATAGATTGAATCTTATCTATTTCATTTTTGCTAATAGCTTCTAAAATAATCTCTTCATCTTTTTCGTCATAATACTTATCAAGTTCTATCTCTATACTATAATCTCCTGTAGATTTTATATAATCTGTTATATATCCAAGAATAGTTGAAATTGATATTTCCATATCCTCTGATATAGCTTCTATATTTTCACCCATATTAAGCTTATCTAAAACTATCTCTGAAGCACTTCTAGTTTCCCCATCTATAATAAGTTTTTTCCTCTTCTTTTCTCTCCAAGTAGAATTAATTCCATTTTCTATGATATATTTATCTACCTCATTAATTATAGCAGTCCCATAAGCTTCAATCTTCTTTGGTCCAATTCCACCAATATCCTTTAACTTTTCTAAAGTGTCTGGATAACGTCCACTTATTTCTTTCAAAGTATTTTTGCTTAAAATCATTTGTACAGGAAGATTTAATTTATTAGAGAAATCTTGTCTTATTTCAATAAGTCTTCCTAAAAGTTCCTTATCACTATTAACTTCAAAGTAATCATCTTCTATTTCTTCTGATTCTTCTTTATCCAATGCTGCTTCCTTTTGGATATTATTTTTTACAATATATTCTTTAATAACTTCTATAAATTTTTCACCGTATCTCTCATATTTAACTTCACCAACACCTGAAATTTCAAGGATTTCTAATCTATTAATAGGATACTTTATACTCATTTCTCTTAAAGTACCGTCTCCAAATATCATATATGGAGCCTTCTTTTCTTCTTGCGCTATTTCTTGTCTTAATAAACGTAATTTATCGAATAAATCATTACTTTCTATTCTATTGCTTTCAATATTAACTTCTTTAAGAAGAACTTGAACCTCGCCTTTTATAACCTTATAGGATATATTATTTAATGCCACTGTTGAATATTCTTCATTAACATCTATATATCCATGAGCAATTAATATATTTATAAATTCCTTTAAACTATCACTTGAATATTCCTTCATTATTCCGTAGGTGCTTAATTCATCAAAGCCTAAATTTAATAATTTCTTGTTTTTAGAACCTCTTAGGACATCTACTATCATCCCAACCCCAAAGCTTCTTTTCATTTTATAAATACAAGATATAACTTTTTGTGCATCTATAGTCTTGTCCTTCACTTCACCTTTATTTAAACAATTGCTACAATTATCACATTCACCTTCATATGAATCTCCAAAGTATTCTAAAATATATCTTCTATAACAACTATTTATATAAACTAAACTACTCATTTGCTGAAGCTTTTTATACTGATTATTCTTCCTTATTGGATCTTCAGTACTAACTTCAATTAAGTATTTTTGAGTGATTACATCTGCTGGTGAAAAAAGCATAACACATTCACTAGCTTCACCGTCTCTTCCTGCTCTCCCTATCTCTTGGTAATACCCTTCAATATTTTTAGGCATATTATAATGAAGAACATATCTTATATTAGGTTTATCAATTCCCATACCAAATGCGTTAGTCGCAACAATTACATTACTTTCATCATTAATAAACTCTTCTTGACACTTAATTCTCTCATCATTTGAAAGCCCTGCATGATACCTTCCCACATTAATTTTATTTTTCTTTAGTAGCTCATAAATACTTTCAACTTCTCTTCTTGTGGCTGCATATATTATTCCTGAATCATCAGCATTATTTTTTATATAATTAAGTAAAAACTTCTTTTTATCAATTCCCTTAACAATATTTATTCTTAAGTTCTCTCTATCAAAACCTGTAATAAATATTCTAGGTTCTCTAAGCTTTAATAAATTTACAATATCATTTCTTACTTCTTCAGATGCTGTTGCTGTAAAAGCAGTTATAATAGGTCTTTCTATTAGATTTTCAATAAATGCTGAAATCCCCTTATAACTTACTCTAAAATCATGACCCCATTGGGATACACAGTGTGCTTCATCAATAGCAATTTGTGCAATTTTCACTTGTGTTATTGCTGTAATAAACTCATTTGAATGAAGCCTTTCAGGAGCAACATATATTATTTTATATTTATTATTTTCAATCCCATTCATTACCTCATTAAATTCATAAGTAGATAAGGAACTATTTAAAAATGCAGAATTTATTCCAATAGAATTTAATGTATCTACTTGGTCTTTCATAAGAGATATAAGTGGTGAAATTACTATTGTTATTCCTTCTAAAATTAAAGCTGGTACTTGATAGCAAAGAGATTTTCCTCCTCCAGTTGGCATAATAGCAAGAACATCTTTCCCACTTAATATTTCATCTATTATTCTTTCTTGTCCTCTTCTAAAACTCTTATATCCAAAGTACTTTTCTAAAACTTCTAATTTATTTATAGCCAATTTTATCTCCTTTTTATATCTGAAATTTATTTATCTTAATTATAGCACTATATCTGCTATTGTATTCATAACTAAATTACTTTAAATAAAAAGCTATTATAATTTCTAATCTTTTTATAATTAAATGCATAATAAAAAGGAACTGCCAAAACAGTTCCTTTTAAATTAACCATATGGGTAATTATTTAAGCCATTTTAACAGCTCTTTTAAACATTACTGAACCCTCATCTTCTCTTGGAATCCAGCCTACACCTTCATTTGGTTTAGTTAAAACTCCAACTAATTCCCATCCTGAATTACCATAGTCATTAAGTTCATTTTGTAATTCTTTAGAATCGCCTAAACCCTTTAGCGATGTTAATTTAATTACTTTATATTCCCATCTCATATCTCAATACCTCCTTATAATTTTTTTACCACTTTCCGTTGGCCATATGTCCTGCAAGTTCTGCCTTACATCTTTGTTTTATTGTCCATGCTTCATTTTTAGCTTTTTCAAATCCATTTACGCATTTTGGATCAAGATTTATTTCTATTCCTTCTTGTGCAAGCTTAGCAATCTTATCTGCTAATACTATTAATTCAGCATGAATTGTATTAGTTCTATCTGACGCATAAATTTTTTCTGCTTCTTCACTAGTAAGCTCAACAAATTTTTCTTTTCCTAAATTACACTTTGGACAAACTTCTGGTGCTTCAACACCTTCATATACATATCCACATATAGTACATCTAAATAACTTCTTCATAATTAAATCTCCTTATATTTTAAAATTTTTAATGTTCATTTATTATACTTAAATATTAACTTATTAAACATAAATTGTCAACTAATAATAATTATTATTTATTAATTTTTTTCAAATTTTTTTATACACAAAAAATGTCTATGTAAAGTATAATAATAATACTTTACATAGACACATTATTAATAAGCTATTATTTATATTTCAAAACCTTCACCAGGTGCAAGACACATTGCATTAGTACCTGATTTAACTAAGTTGGATATAACATTAACTGTTCTTCCTTTAATTGCATGGAAAAGAACTATAGTTTTTGCTTCAAGGTATGTATTATATAACATTACATCTTCATCATCTAAGTGTACCTTGAAAATGATATGATCTTTTTGTAAGTTTACTGTATTCGCCTTACAATATTCTTCACCAAATATTTCATTTCCTATTGTTCCTTTTGCTGCATGCCCTGTGATAATAACTTTATTTCTACTATCACTTTTTAAACGTTCAAAATAGTATTTTCCTTGAACAGCTGTAAGCATACCATCTTGTGTAAGTATAACAGCTGGCTCATCCTTTTTACATACTTCTTCACGTTCTTCCATAGTACTTATTTCTACTACATTATTTAATTCTACTGTATTATCAAATTCTTTAACCCATTCAGTCATAGAAGATAATTTTTTATAATTCTCGATTATTTCCTTATCTACATATAATGTAACGTTATTGAATTTTTCTGATAAGAACTTATAGATATCACATCCACGTCCATTTGGAGGTAATGGTAATATCGCTTTTCCTCCTTTTGATATAGTAGAATTAACAGATTCAAATAATAAATTGTATTGTTCTTCTTGGTTTAGTACTTTTCCTGCATAGGCACAATTAAGTATAGCTGCATCACATTTTCCTGGTTTATCATTTTTAAGTAGCATTGCTTCTTTCACTATATCTCCAGAATAGAATACCTTCTTTCCTTCAACACTTATTTCAAACCAGATTCCGCCTACAACATGTCCACTACGACCAACAAATATATCAACACCATCAATATTATTTGATCCTATATTAAGAATTCCAAAGTTAATTTTTTCAACATCTTCATCACTAAATGGAGTAGTTCCATTATTATCTTTAACAAAATTTCTCCACTTATTAACAAACTTTAATGCAGATGTTGCTGTTGGATTTGAAGCATACACTTTACCTTCATATCCTAAATTATATAGTAATGGTAATGCTGCACTATGATCTTCATGAGCATGAGATAATAATACAAATTTAATCTTAGAAACAAAGTCCTTAGTTAAAAGTGGATAATCTCCTATCTTATCACCATTGATTTCTCTTTTAACTCCACAATCTAATAAGATAGCTCCATCTGACCATTCAACAGCATAGCAGTTTCTTCCGTTTTCTCCACTGCCACCTATTGCATATAACTTAACCATTATTTCCTCCATTCGATTACATTAAGCACCATACTTCTTTGTATGACCTAAGTAATCCATAATTGTAGCCATAAACTGATTACCAGTATAGTTGTTTAATATACCTTTTGATACAGCTCTTTCTCCACATTCAGTACATTCATCTACTCTTACATTTGGTCCCCATAAGAATGTAGGTACTGGATCTGCACTATGGTCTCTTACATGACAAGGTGTTGAATGGTCTGCAATTAATGCTAAATAAGTGTTATCCTTATCTATTTTTGACATCCAATACTTGTACATCTCATCAATTTTTTCAACTATTGCTGCCTTCTTTAGTGGTTCATTATCATGTCCACAAAGATCTGTTCCCTTAATGTGAACAATAACTAAATCATGATTTTCAAGCTCTTCTAAAGCTTTTTGTGCTTTTCCAAGGTAATTTGTTTCAAATCCACCTGTATAGCTTTCATCTGTAACGTAATCAAAGTTACACATTTTACCGATTCCAGTTATTGTTTCATCACCAGCAATTACACTTACTTTAACTTTTGGGAAAAGGCTTTCTATTGGTGGTAACACCATAGCAGCTGCAGCTCCTCTTGTTATAATAAAGTTTGCTGGATGTTGTCCTCTTTCAACTCTAGCTTTGTTTACAGGATGGTTATCCCATACTTCCTTAACGTGAAGTTGGAATTTCCATAGAGCTTCTGCACTCTTTTGTACATTGCTTTCATCTATAGGACATACTATTTTACTACCTTCACAAGCAGTACCTGGATCAGTGTCAACTATATGCCAATCTAAACCTTCTCCGCTCATAACAACAGCAACTCTGTGCTCTGTTAATGAAAGTATTTTAAATTTACATCCATCTACCTCATATCCATCAACTGCTTCAATAAGGCTCTTAATTTCTTCTTTATCATTGATACGTCCTGCTCTTCTATCTAGAACAACTAAATCATTATCTACTGTTCCAAGATTTCCACGGAAAGCAACATCGCCTTTTTTCATATCAAGACCAGCACTAAATGCTTCTACAGCACCACGTCCTGTATAATATTCATCTGGGTTATATCCAAATAAACAAATATGTCCCCAGTCTGTACCTACTCTACAACCTGGACGGTATGGATGAACTAATCCTGTTGATCCTTCTTTACATAATTGGTCCATAGTTGGTGTTTTTGCATACTCTAATGGAGTTAAGTGATTAAGTTCAGCTATAGGACGATCACCTAAACCGTCAGAAATAAGTAAAATCCCCTTAGCTTTTCCCATTACACTTCCTCCTTTAATCTCTTATTAAGTACAAATGCTGATATTCCCAGTACAGCTACCCATAATACAACTTTACTCATAGTACTTCCAACGAATGGCTTACCAAAAGTAAATTTAAATGCTGCATTTCCTGCAACTTTAACATTGCTCTTTAAAGAAAGTGTACGTTGTCCTTCTTCGTTCATTCCTAAAGTATATTTAGTAACATCTTTAGGTGTAGTTACCATCATTGGCTCCATTCCTTCTGGAAGAGCTATTGTAAGATTATACTTTTCAATTTTATTTTGAAGTTTATTAACGAATTGATAATCCATTAATGGATTAGGAATTCCTGTATCAGGTTCATCATTTTCTACAGCGTAGAATCCTGGACAGTTTATTTCTGCTTCTACATTTACTTCAGTAGCTGGTGTTTCAGCATTTAAAACGAAGTATTGAACACCGCCAACCTTTTCTAATTCTACAGAAACTTCTTTACCGTTCATAGATGCAGTAACTATTTCTGAATCAGCAACATTTACAGGGATATAAACTAATCCTTCATCTGAAGATGTTGCAGTCATTTCTATATATAAAGTGGCATTATTATCTTCTGCTGGTACAAAAGATTCACTATATTGATTAATAACAAAAGAATCCTGAGCTGCATGAGCAACTGTTGGATATGCCATAGCTATACCAGCTATACAAAGTGTTGCCAAAATTTTGCTAATTTTTTTCTTCATAACTGTTCTCCTTATTTAAATTCTATGATCTTATTAGAAAAGACCTACAATACGGAACCATGTGAAGTAACATACGCCCATAATTAACCACTTAGCTAATAAAACTAATAATCCATATACTAATTGATTACTTATTGTAAAGTAGTTTGAGCTATAGAATATTAAGTTTGGTTTACAGTGTGGTGGTAATGTAATACTATCACAAATTGTTATTGATGCAGGAAGTGCAAATAATAATGGATTAACTCCTGCTGCTGTTGCTAATGTAATAGTTGTTGGTATTAATATAACAGTACGAACTGTTTTACTTGTAAATACCATATGGCTGAAACTAGCTATAAACATTACAATCATAAATAATATAAATGGATTCATAGCAGCTAGGTCAAATGAACCAAATACTTTATTTAATAAGAATGCTGCAACCCCTGATTTATCTAATGCTAGTCCACCAGCATAAGCTCCACAAGAGAATATCATAAGTTCCCAAGGAATCTTAGTTTCTTTCCAGTTAAGGAATCCGATATAAGGCATATAGAATAGTACTGCTGAAACAACTGCTACCATTGCTAAGCTTATTTGGAAACCAAATATTTGTGCATGGTATCCATCTGTACACCATAAGAATACTGTTATACAGAATATAACAAGAGCTTTAATTTCATTAGCTGACATTTTACCTAATTCTTTATATTGTTCAGCAAGTGATTTTTCTGATCCATCGTTTTCCTTTTTAACAGGAGTCTTAACTTCTAATGGATATAGGAATTGTGCAATAACAAATGACGCAACCATTGTTAAAATAGCTATTGGCATACCAACCATGAACCATTTTCCCCATGTTACATCAATTCCTGCTAAATCTTTTATATAACCAACAGCCATTATTTGTGCTGCTGTTGCAGTTAATATACCAGATGTAGCTATATTGTTAACATGAATTTCTTGAAGCATTACTTGACGACCAAAATTACTTTCGCCAGGTACAGCATTGTAAATTTTACAAATCATCATTGTAATTGGTAATAATAAAGCTGCACGTGCAGTAGTTGATGGTATAACAAATGCAAGTAGGAAGTTTACTATAAGTAATGAAATAAGTGCTCCCTTTGCAGTTTTACCAAACTTAGAAACAATAAATAATGCTAATCTATTTGCAAATCCTGACTTTTCCATACCAGATGTAATAACAAAAGCAGAAAGCATAAGCCAGATAACATCATAACCTAAAACACTAAATACAGAGCTTTGGTCCCATCCTCCAGTTATTGCAAGAACAACTATAACTAATAATGCTGATGCATATGTAGGTATAGCTTGTGATACCCAAAGTACTAATGCCATAGCGAAAGTAGCTAATGCAGTTTTACCTTGGAATGACATTCCAACAGGTGTATTCATTGACATAAGTAGTCCAAATACTATTAGTGCTACTGGAATACCTAAAATTTTCATCCAGTCACGTTTTTTAGCGCTAGATGCTTTTGATGAATTTGACGTATTCATAATTTCCTCCTAAATGTTTACTTATAACTTAACAGTTATATACTGGATTTAATATAAAATCCAACTTTTTTCTCCACAATGAATTATATCTTGAAACCGTATACTAAGTCTAATTACTTTATTTACTTTTCATATAACTTTTTGTTATAATAACAATGTAATATAGTAGGGAGAATATTGATGAATATAGAACAACTTAAAACCTTTTGTACAGTAATTGAATATGGTAGTTTTTTAAAGGCTTCTGAAGTGCTATTTTGTAGTCAACCAGCTATTTCAAAGCAAATAAAATCTCTTGAAAGAAGTTTAGGATTTTCTTTATTTGATCGTGAAGGGAAGAAAGTAAACTTAAATTCTAATGGTAGAATCGCATATACATATGCCAAAAAAATATTAGATGAAGTTTCTGAATTGAATCAAAAATTACTAGAATCTAATAATTATCTACCACCTATAATATCCTTTGGAGCAACTAACTTTATTGGAGTTCATATAATAACCCCAAACATTAGTAGATTTAAGGATAATTTCCCTGAAGCATCTGTTTCTTTTACAATAGATTTTAATCAAAATGTTTTAAAAATGCTAAATTTAAATAAGTTTTCTTTTGCTTTTGTAGCAGAATCTGATTTGTTAAATGAATACCCAGATATAAAAACAGATTTTTTTAGAGATGATGAACTAGTACTTGTTGCTTCTCCAAATCATCCTTTTGCTTCTAGAAATTCTATTAATATAGAAGAATTAGAGGATCAAACTTTCCTAGTATCTCAACCTAATTCTGCTATTCGCAAATTTATTGAAGATACATTTTATACAAATAAATTAGATATAAACAACATACATAATTTATATAATATTGAAGGAATAAAACAATCTATTTTAAATGGACAAGGTATATCAATATTGCCTAAAAAAGCAATTTCTACTGAACTTAAACATAAATTATTAATAGAAGTACCTATTAATAATTTACCCTTAAAAAGAAAACTATTCATTGCATATAAAAAGAATAAGCAATTTACTACTCTAGAAAAAGATTTTATTAATTCATTATTGTAGAATTCATTACATATATTTTTCTATAAATTTAATAAAAACCTATAAGATAGAACTTTATATTCCTTTCTATCTTATAGGTTTATTTTATATACTGTTAAGCATTATTCTAGTTTTGATACTAAATATATAAATATCATTAAATATCTAATTCCTCTACCTCTTCTTCCTCTTCTTTTTTTCTTTTAAATAGTAGTATTAATAAGAATAACAAAAATAACCAACTAAATGGATTTTTAATGATACATAAAGCTTTAATAAAGAATCCATTTTCATTCTTTATCTCATCAGTTAAATTATTACTTGAATCTTCATTATCAATATTAATGTTATCTACTATATCATGCTTTGATGTAGTACTATTTGAGGTAACATTATTTGAGGTATTCCCTTTTAATTCATTATTATTTAGTTTATTATCATTTAATATTATATCATTTGATATACTATCATTTATTAAGTTATCTTTAATTTCAACCTTATCACTATTATTATTTGATTCCTCATTATTAATAGTATTATCTTCTTCATCAGGCATAACTACTATATTTTTACCTACTACTTTTATATTACGGTTAAATGTTATAACATTACCATCTCTATCTGTTATTGTATATTTTATAGTATATGTGCCTGGAATTAAGTTGTTAAAGCTTCCAGAATCAATTTTAATATCCAACTGCTCTAAAGTATCTCTATCATCTGTAATAGTAATTCCTTTCATAAAGTCAACTATGTCGCCTTTATTAATTTCAATATCATTTACATTAGAAACAACTGGTGCATCCCCTTTTGTATTAATAGCATTCTTTAATCTTTCAAGTAAATCTTTAATTGATGTAAGAGTTTTATTTGTTTCAGATTGATTTAAAGCACCTGAATTAATAAGATTGCTTGCTTTCTCTAAAAGCTCTTTTAATTCATTTGAAAGATTTTGAGAGTACTGTCCACCTAAAATCCCTATTAAACTATTGTTAAATATATCTTCATAGAAACTCTCTGCTTCAGATATAGCCTCTTTAAGATAAGTATAATCAACTGTAGCTGGAGTTAATGGAATTTTAATATCTTTATATGTATTATATCCATCATTAACCTTAGAAAGTATAACTTCTTCACTTGCTTCATGTATCCCTAAGTTACCTGTAGTATTATAATTTACAGCTTTGAAGCTTTCCATATACGTATTTCCATATGATAAAAACTCATTATTCTTATATGCTGTCTGTGCTCTACCACTTATAGTAATTCGATCTCTTTCATCGCTTAAAAATGAATTTTTATAAATTATAAAGTTTTTAACATCACCATATGCATTTTCCCATACATCCTTTGTAACAGTTCCATCGCTATTTTTAATATTAAATGAAAGAGTATCCCCATCTCTAAAGCTTTGATAATATAATATTCCTGTTCCTTCTCCACCAAAATTAGTTTTTGTATGGAATAAGTTATTATATATTACTGTATCATAAAGTATACTATCTTCTCTTGTTAAATCGCCATATATATATGTTAATAATGGAACATCATCAAAATAATTAGAGCCTATATATACATTGCTTCCATTTCTTATTTTAACTCCACCAGCAGCTCCATTTTCCATTCCCTTAAAGTAGTTACCTACTATATTTAAAGTATCATAACTCTTAGAATAAATTATATGGTCTCTTCTTTGTCCCTCTTTTGAAACATTTATACCAGATACCAATACATCTGCACCAAAATTACTAACTATATTTCTTGTTTTCATCATATTGAAATAATTGTTAGATATAAGAACGTTAGTATCATATCTTTCATTATTTATAGCTGTAAAGAAATTACCTTGATGTCCTTCAACTAAATTTGAATTCTTTATTATTGATAACCTATTAACTACTTCTGATGGTAGCATTTTAGCGGCATCATCAGAACCATCCAAATCTCCAAAGAAGTTATTGCTTATACTAGTATTCTTTGTTCTATATGTGGCTATGCCTCTACCTGGATAATTTTCTCCTCTTAAGAAAATATTATTTTCTATTGTATATTTAGTATTATTCGCTCTAACGTATGGTTCCATTGTAGCTTTTGATATACTTCCATCTACTCTTTTTTCTCTAGTATAATTTCCATTTATAAAGGTATTATTTTTTATAACAATTCCTTTTTTGTATGGACCGTTTATTTCAACTCCCATATTATTAAATACTATATTTTCTATTTCAATATAGTTCATTGGACCCTTATACTCAGCATGTACTAATTTCAGCATTTTTTCAGTATTAGAAGTAGCGTCAAAAATAGAAAGTCCATCTTTATCTCCACTTATCTTAAAATTAGATAGAGCAGGTAATTGTATTTTAGATAAATCAATATCTCTTGTTATTTTATATGTTCCTTGAGGGAAATATAATTCTCTACCATGTGAAGCCGCATACTCAATTAACTTTTGTATTTTTTCAGTTTCATCACTAGCTCCATCACCAACTAACCTAATAAGATTTCCATTTTCGTCTAAAACTTCAGTATTTTTTGTAACATCTATTATCTGTCTAATAATCATATAATCAATATCTTGTTCTTGATACTTCTTCTTTCTATCCTCACCTTGTATATTAAAATGATTTAGATAGTAGTCACTTAAAGCTTTATACGCCTTATCATTTACATACCTATCATATGTATTATTTGGAGCTATAAATTTATTATCTTGAATATAACCATCAGTCATCTCTAAATTCTTTACATTAACATTTATATTTGACTCTTTATGTGTTATAGTACCAACAACTTCAACATATGAATCTGAATAACCTGATCCTAAAAGTGTTCTAGATCTTGTTATAACAATTCCACCTTCTGTATTATTCATAGTAGTACAATTTTTTAACTTTACAGAACTACCATTTACAAAAATACCTGCTCTGGCTGAAGTTTCCACCCTTACATTGTCTAATATAGCATTTCTTGAATTATATATATTAATTGCATGGTTATTTGAATTTTTTACTGTAAGATTTATTAATCTAATATCTCTACCTTTTAAAGTAATATTTCCAAGGTTGTTAAAATCAATGCTTTTTCCATTACCACTTATTACAACACCTGCTGCTAATCTAAGTTCTAAAGTATCAGTTCCTGCCTCTAAATCACTTTGTTCAATTTTAAGATCACTATTAATGATAAGAACATTACCGCTGTTTTGTATATTATTCTTTAAATCAGCAATTGAATTTATATTTATATTTTTTTGAGAGTAATAATCTATTTTTTCATTATTACCTTCTGTATATTTATTACCCGGTAAATATGTATCACTCATATATTTTATAGTATTTTCCTTTTGTCCCACTGCTACTATACTCTGCATATGTACAGAATCGTTATTGTGAGTATTAGAAGTTAATATATCTATAGTTGATCCATTTCTTACTTGAATTCCTCTATATAAATTATTTTCAGTATGTATATCACTTAACTGTACTTTGGAATTATATATATCTAATCCAACTGTACTTCTTTCCTCTTTAGGAACTGTTATATCCTTCCCTATAATATGCATATTATTTAGTTTAATATTATCTGAAGAATATATTGTAAATCCTGTAGATTTATAATCCTTTATTGTAACATTATTTATTTCAACATTACTTGCTGACTTTATACGGAAATTAAATTTATTACTTAAACTTATTTCATTACCGTTAAAATTTATAACAATATTCTTTTGATTTATTTCTATATCTTCGTCCAAAGTTATATTGTTATTAACAGTAATTGTTGAATTAGGTGTTTTTATTGCAGCTTTAAATTCATCTAAAGTGTTTGCTGTTACAGTTTTGTTCACATCATATATAGTACTCGTAGTACCTTCAGTAACCTTCTCTTGCCATTCAGTATATGTATTATTAGTATCAGTAATTCCGTTGTCACCTGCATTATTTTCTACTTGACTTTCAACATTAGAAATATCATAACTATGAATATTTTCATCTAATACAATATCAGAAGTAATATTTATTGTATGATCTGAATCATCATGCTGCTTTAACTCTTCTAAATCTTTAACATCAACTATTTGGTTAGTAATTATATCATTTGCTATACTTTGAGTTTCATTGATATTA
>JAEZAL010000271.1 GCA_023427705.1 Bacillota bacterium
ATGAAGATGAAACAAGAGAATTGCTAGAAAAGGAGAAAATAACTTTTTATATAGGATTTGATCCAACAGCAGATAGTTTACATGTTGGACATTTTATTGCAATGATGTTTATGGCTCATATGCAAAAAGCAGGACATAGACCAATTGCTCTTCTTGGTGGTGGAACTGCAATGGTAGGCGACCCATCTGGAAAAACTGATATGAGAACAATGCTGACTAAAGAGCAAATAGAACATAATGTTAATTCAATAAAGAAGCAAATGGAAAGATTTATAGACTTTTCAGATGATAAGGCAATTTTAGTGAACAATGCAGATTGGTTACTAAATTTAAATTATGTGGATTTCCTTAGAGAAGTAGGAGTTCATTTTTCAGTAAATAGAATGTTAACTGCAGAATGCTTCAAACAAAGATTAGAAAAAGGACTTTCTTTCTTAGAATTTAACTATATGTTAATGCAAGGATATGATTTCTACGTATTAAATCAAAAATACGGATGTAAAATGGAATTAGGTGGAGATGACCAATGGTCAAACATGATTGCAGGTGTTGAATTAGTTAGAAGAAAGGCTCAAGGTCAAGCTATGGCTATGACTTGTACGCTATTAACTAATAGCCAAGGTCAAAAGATGGGAAAAACTGTTGGAGGAGCTTTATGGCTTGATCCAGAAAAAACTTCACCATTTGACTTCTATCAATACTGGAGAAATGTTGATGATGCAGATGTAGAAAAATGCTTATCATTATTAACATTTGTACCTATGGATGAAGTAAGAGCAATGTGTGCAGTAGAAGGAGCAGCAATTAACGAAGCTAAGAAGAGATTAGCATTTGAAGTTACTAAGCTTGTTCACGGAGAAGAAGAGGCTATTAAGGCTAAATCAGCTGCTGAAGCTTTATTCTCAGGTGGAGTTGATATGAGCAATGTTCCAACTGTAACAATATCTAAGGATAAATTAGGTTCAACTCTTTTAGATATAATGGCTGAAAATAAAATAGTTCCATCTAAGGCTGAAGGAAGAAGATTAATTCAACAAGGTGGATTATCTTTAAATGGTGAAAAAGTTACTGAAGTTACTAGAACTTTAGAAGAATCAGATTTAGAAGATGGATCAGCATTATTAAAAAGAGGAAAGAAAAATTACAATAAAATAGTTGTAGAATAATAATAAGGAGTTGCCGAGCAACTCCTTATTTTAATGGTAAGCTGATTTTTACTTTTATTTCATCACCATTTTCTATAGTAATACTTCCATTATGATCTTTTATTATTTCGTTGCATAAGAATAACCCTAGACCAGTACTATATTCATCGTCAGGTTTTATTGATTTTATAAATGGTTGGAATATATTTTTATAAACCTCTTCTGGAATAGGGGCTTCAGAATTATTAGAAATCTGTATATTATAATTATCATTATTTGAATAACATTCTAAATTAATAATAGAGTCCTTAATAGAGTATTTTATAGCATTATCTATAACGTTAATTAATACTTCTTTTATTTTATTAGGTTTAATACTTATTATTGCCTTTTCTATATTTGAATTTATTACAATGTTATATTTTTTTGCTTTTATAGATAAATCAGAAATTGTTTGACTTATTATTTCTGAAATATCAATATCTTCATAAATATCATTTATTGATGATAAGCCCTTTGAAATATTTATTATTTCAAGAACTAATTTATTTAATCTTTCACTTTCTGAGTGAATTCTACCAATAGCACGTAATTTAAATTCTTCATCATCTACAACATTTTCTAAAATCATTTCTGAATAGCCTATAATTGAAGTTAATGGAGTTTTGAGTTCATGAGTAACAGTATCGAAAAATATTTTTCTACTTAGAGCTAGTTTTTCAACCTTATCTTTTTCTTTTTCTATATCTAAAATTTGTTCTTGGATTTTTGATTTCATGCTAATAAATTCTTGAGAAAGTATAGAAATTTCATCATTACCTTTTATATTAATATTTATGTCGTAATTACCTTCCCCTAATTTTTTAGAGGCAGAAGTTAAGGTTTCTATTGGTGTTACAATTTTATTAGTTAGTCTATAAGAAATAGCAAAGATAAATATAATTAAAGCAGTTTCAATTAAAGTTAAAACACTAGTAGCCTTTTTATAATCTATTAATAGTGGTGTGTAGTCTTTAGTTAAATTAATAATTCCTATATAAGATTTATTTATTATTATTGGATAAGATAGAATTCCAATTAGATTATTGTTATTATACTTTATATTTATTATAGTTTTTCCATCCTTGACTTCAGGTAGATTATTTGTAAATTCAATAGGCTTTTCAGTTATATTTGTTGCAATTAGGTCACCATTAATATCTGATATTTCAAGATGACTTTCGTAATTTAAAGATATATATTCTATTAAGTAATTTCCTTCTTGAGCCAAAGCTTTATCCTTAAAAATATAGTTTCTTACAGATAAAGTGTACTTTATTGATTCTCTGCTACTTTTCATAACTGATTTTAATGAATTTGTAATTGAAGTTTCCATATTATCTTTTAATATTTTTCTAACTGAAATGTTTAAGGAAACACCTAAAAAAATCATAGTGATAGTTATAATTAAGGTGAATTTATATTTAATTTTCATATCCTACCTCATAACATATC
>JAEZAL010000031.1 GCA_023427705.1 Bacillota bacterium
AATACTGGAGACCCTATTATATTCTTATAATGTACTAAAGAACCATCTTCAAATTCGTTTGCATCACCTTTAGTACGAAAACGAATAGTATCTGCATCATTTTCATCAGGAATCACCTCTATGATACGATGTGTGGCAGTAGTTTTTTCGTTTAACATAAATGTTATAACATCACCTGTTTCAAGCTCTTTCAGATCAACTTCTTTTACATAAATAAGTGATCCTGTATCATAGGTTGGTTCCATCGAACCTGATAGAACAGTATAAACTTTGAACCCTACCAGTCGAGCACCCACAAGTAGAACTGCTATTGAAACTACCAGTATAACCAATATATTTGTTGTAATATTCCAAATTTTCTTTATCATGTAATTCATCTTCTTTCTGATAGAAAAGTATCTAGATAAGTTATTACTTACTTTTTATATACATTACAGATAAATAATACCTTATCCGTATAAAATTATATAATTATTGTAACCAAATTTCAACCTTAAATTACTATTTTTTACACAAATGTTACTCTAAAGAATTTATACTTTATATTACCTAAGTTAGATATATTTTATATTTAAGTATAAATCTACAGATAATGACTTATTCCAACAATAAAAAAATGACTAAATTAGTAAAAATTTGTCATCAAAAGAAAAATAACGTAAAGAATTTATTTCTGTTTAATTTATAAAATAAAAGAGATTTTTGCAAAACCATTTATACTAGTTCTACAAAAACCTCTATTATTGTTTTATTCTTATATTATATTTTATCTATTATTTCCAATAAAAAATAATGCTACTGTTCCTGGACCTGCATGACTTCCAACTGCTGGCCCTATATTATTAATAATAACCTCATTTACATTTATTTCACTTAATATTAGTTTCTCCAAGCTTTCTGCATCTTCCATACAATCCCCATGACTTATAAATATGGTTTGATTTTCAGAGTCTACTATTTTCTCTTTAAGCTTTTCATATAAAGCTCTTATAGCTTTCTTTCTTCCCTTTACTTTAGATTCAGGAATTAGTCTGCCTTCATTATCAACATTCATAATTGGTTTAATACTAAGCATTGTTCCAATTATAGCAACTGCACCTGATACTCTTCCACCTCTTTTTAGATGATTTAAATCATCTACTGTAAACCAATGATTAACTTTAAGTTTATTATCTTCTATCCAACTAATTATATCAGATTTACTCTTTCCTTCTCTTAACATATTGGTTGCATAATAAACTATTAATCCTAAGCCCATAGACGCACTTTTTGTATCTATTATAGTAATATCAGCATCTTTAATTTCTTCATCTATAAGTTCCTTGGCTAATCTTGCGCTATTAACACATCCACTTAACGCCGATGAAAATCCAATATATATTATTGAATATCCTTCATTAACATATTTTCTAAATTCTCTTTCAAAAGCATCTACGTTTACTTGAGATGTTATTGGCATTTCTCCATTTCTTATAAGATTATAAAATTCATTATGTGATATACTTTCTCCTAAGTCATCAGGAATATCTTTTCCATTAATGTTCACTCTTATTGGCATAACTTGAATATTATTTTCCTTAACAAATCCTATAGGTAAATCACAACAAGAATCCGTGAAAAGTATAGTTTTCATTTCATTCCTCCTATATTGCCGAATATAGTCTTTTATATATTATTATACCTTTGCATAGGATTTAATTCCATTTAAACTATATTTCTTCAATTTTACTTTGCCTAGATATATTTAGTAATATACCCATGGCAGATAAATTAAATACCAATGAAGTTCCTCCATAACTAATAAAAGGCATAGGCACCCCAGTTACAGGCATGGATCCACTTACTACTGCTATATTTATAATAGCTTGTACAGCTATAACTGAAACTATCCCAACAGCAAGTAGAAATCCATAATTATCTCTTGCTTTAACAGCTATTGTAATACCTCTTACTACTACAAACATAAATATGGCTATTATTAGTACGCAACCAATTAATCCAAGTTCTTCTCCTATAATAGCAAAAATAAAATCATTATGTGGCTCAGGCATAAATAAAGCTTTTTGCCTTGAATCTCCTAATCCTACTCCAAAAACCCCTCCTGATCCTAAGGCATAAAGAGATTGTATTAATTGATAACTGTCTCCAGATGGATCAGCCCAGGGATTTAAGAAGCTTGTTAATCTTTTCAATCTATAACTTTGGGTAAATATCAACGCAATCAAAGCAACTAGCCCTACTGGGATAAGAAATAATAAATGGCTTAGTTTAGCTCCTCCTACGTAAATCATTACTACAGCTACCATCATAACTATAGCTGTTATACTTAAATTTTTCTCTAATAATATAAGTACAGCAAATACAGCTGCTATACATAAATAAAATATAGTTCCTTCTCCAAACTTCTTTATTTTATTTTTTCTTCTATCTATAAGAAGTGCTAAATAAAGTACCAAAACATACTTTGCAAGCTCAGATGGTTGAAAAGATAGTGGTCCTAATCTTATCCATCTTACAGCACCATTTATATCAGCACCTATAAATAAAACTAACACTAATAACACTAATGTTATTATAACTAACCAAGGAGTAAACTTTTTATACTTATGATAATCTATAGACATAGTTATAATCATCCCTACAACCCCTACTATAGACCATATTATTTCTTTTTTAAAATAAAACTCTGAGTTATAAACATCTTTTTGATACAAAGCATAATACGAGCTAGATGAATATAGCATTACTATACCTATAAAAAGTAACAACAATAAAGCACATAGTAATAAATAATCTATACTTTTCATATTAACCTTTTTACGTTTTTTCCTTCTGGTTCCACTCTTAAAATCTACCTTCTTAACTTTATTCATTTTATCACCTAATACTCTTATTCTTTTAAATCTAAGGAAATCTTTGTTCCCTTCTCAATAAGCTTTCCAGCTATAACATCTTGCCCACTTACAATACCAATTCCATTACTTTTAAATTTTAAATTTAAACTATTTAATATATTACTAGCTTCTTCTAAAGTTTTTCCTTTTAAATTAGGCATTATAATTTTATTTGGATCAATCTTATCATCTGATAAGTTAACACTTATAGTTGACCCTTCTTCTACTAATGCTCCTGCGTAAGGTTCCATATTTATAACCTTAGATGAAGTATCTTTAATATCAATAACTAAATTATATTCTTCTAATATCTTTTTAGCTTCTGAAATACTTTTTCCTCTTATTTCAGGTACTACTACCTTAGCTTTTTCTGTATATTTTTCTTTGTATACTTGCGAATCCATATAATTAAACATGTCAGTAAGTAATGATTTTAATATTGGAGTAGTAACTGGTCCACCATAATATTGACCTGCACTAGGTTCATTTACCTTTATATATATAGTAATTTGTGGATCTTCTACTGGATATAGAGCTAAAACAGAAGCTATATATTTATCTGAAGAATATCCTCCATTTACAATATCAACAGTTTGAGCAGTACCAGTTTTACCACCTACTCTTCTATCTTTACCCATAAAACTTCCAATATCTCCACCTTGATTTATAGTTCTTTCTAAATAATCTCTCATAGTTACAGTAGTTGCTTCAGAAATAATTCCATTTTGAATAGTAGGTTCAAAAACCTCATCAATTATTCTTGTACCATTACTAGCTTCATAACTTATCTCTTTCATTATATGAGGTTGAATAAGGTCTCCACCATTTGCAATAGCATTAAATGCTGTTAAAAGTTGAGCACTATTTAACGTATTAGTTTGTCCAAATGCAATTGTTGCTAAATCCATTTCACTCATATCACTAACAGATTTAACAATTCCTTCTGACTCTCCTGGTAAATCTATATTAGTTAATGTTCCAAACCCAAATTTATCAATATATTCTTTTAGTTTCTCATTACCAAGCCTTGCTCCTAATTCCATAAATCCTACGTTACAAGAATTTTGCAATATTTCAGGAAGAGTTTGAGTTCCATGTCCTGATGTATTCCAACATTTAATTGTAACAGATCCAAATTTCACTCCACCAGCACAATAAAAGGTGTCATGCTCACTTGCTAAACCTTCTTCTAAAACAGCTGCCATGGTAATATTTTTAAATGTTGATCCTGGTTCAAAAGTATCACTTATAGCACTATCTCTAAACATATTTTGAAGCTTTTCAAATTCATCTTCTCCTTGAAAATTCTCATAGTCTTCATAAGGAGTATTGGGATTGAAATCCGGCTTATTTACCATAGCTAATATTTGGCCATTATTTGGATTCATAACCATTATAGTTACTTCTTTAGCCTTATTATCTTTATATCCTTGCTCTGATGCTTTTTCAGCAATTAATTGTATATTTTCATCAATAGTTAACAGAACATTTTTTCCATCAACTGGACTAGTATATTGAACTGTTTGATAAGGTAACTCATCTAAACTCCCGTCAACTTCTGCAATTTTATATCCTCGTATACCAGTAAGTTCAGAGTCATATTCTAACTCTATTCCATTTAGTCCTGTATTATCAGAATTCACACTTCCAAGTACATGAGCTAAAAAATTATTATTAGGATAATATCGTTTTGGACTTATAGATATAACAACACCATATATGTTTAAAGCTTTAATTTTATCAGATGTTTCTTTATCTATTCCTGTAATTAATGTACTTGACCTAACTTTATTACCATCTTCATCTACTGGATTTAGCTTTTCATTTACTTCCTCTAAACTAAGCCCAGATGCTTCAGATAACTTTTGTGCTACTTCTTCTTTAGTAGTTTCTTCATCTTTAATATGTATATCAATAGCATCCAAATCTAAATCTACTCTATATACATCTATTGATGTTGCTAAGATAGCTCCATTTCTATCAGTTATATCACCTCTATTTGCTTCAACAGTTATCTGAGAATTCCACTGTTCTTGAGCCATCTGTTTATATTCCTTACTTTTATAAACCATAATATAAGTAAGCTTACCAATTAAAAACATAAAAACTAAACAAACAATTATTGTTATATGTAAAGCTCTTTCTCTTGAATTGTTTCTTTTTTTCTTATTACTTTTAGTACTTATACTCATTCCAAACCCCCATGGTTGTAATTGCATTTTCATAGATTTATTATTTTATTATAACAAACATTAAATAATTATGTAAATTAATACATCATCTTTAAATAAAATAAGTAAAAGTGGAAACCACTTTTACTTATTATCAAACAGGCTTAAATATTCTTCATACCCTTCTTCTTTCATCTTCTCTTTAGGTATAAACTTTAGAGCTGCTGAATTTATACAATATCTTAAGCCACCTAATTCTTCAGGTCCATCACAAAATACATGTCCTAAATGAGAATCAGAAGAACTGCTTCTAACTTCTGTTCTTATCATTCCATGACTTCTATCAATTTTTTCATTTATTAGCTTTCTATTAATAGGTTTAGAGAAAGCTGGCCAACCACATCCTGAATCAAACTTATCATCTGATATAAATAAAGGTTCTAAAGATACTATATCTACATATATTCCTTCTTTAAAATTATCAAAATACTCATTTACGAAAGGGGGTTCAGTACCATTTTCTTGAGTAACCTTATATTG
>JAEZAL010000061.1 GCA_023427705.1 Bacillota bacterium
TTTGCTAATTCACTGAAAAATGGATTTTCTATATTAGGTATAATAACTCCTATAATTTTAGATGTTTTTTTTAATAATGCCCTTGCTAATTCATTAGGTACGAAACCGATTTCTTCTATTGCCTCAAGTACTCTTTTCTTTTTCTTCTCATCAACTTTAGCTGTACCATTCATAACGCGAGATACCGTAGATGGAGAAACACCAGCTATTTCTGCAACTTTTTTTATACTTCCCATTGATACCTCCTTGTCTTTTCATTTACACTTCTTGAAAAGCTTTTCAAATCTATCTTAATTATATTTCCTTATTATTTATATGTCAATAAAATTTCAGAATATTCTAACTTATTATTCGTTTAACTTCTATCCTTATAAAAAAAGTATTGAATACTTAATCTTCAATACTTTTATATTCTTTATAAAGTTATTTTTTGTAATATTTAAATTAAAATATTAACTGTAAATTATGAAACAATATTTATGCTATCGTTTCAATTATTACACCATTTGGTTTCACTCTTATACTTAATATTACTTCTTCTATATGTTTCAAAGTTAATACTTTAACTGAAACAACTATTTCATGTTCTTTAAAAGTTTTATTAATTTCATCAAATTCTTCTATACTTAATATCTCTACTTCTCTTATTAGATATTTAACTTCCCTTCCATACATCGGCCATAAATGTATTTCTATATGTGGTCTTATTAAATTTAAAATCAGATTATTATTAACATTCATCTTATTTTTCATTTTATTATCTTGATTATTTATTTCTATTTCTTTTTGTGAATTCTCACTGACTACATTTATATTTATATAATCTTTCAATTTACCGAAACTTTCTACTTTATAGAAATCATCACATGGACAATTAAATTTTATAAATATCTCTGCTTCACTCAACCCTTTATTCCTTTTGAGAAAATTCTCTTCTGCCTTTATTATGGCATTAAGCATAAGAGGAATTTCTTTTCTTATTACCTTATCCTTTTCTTTTGCTTTTTCATAATCTTTATTTTTTGTAGCTATATTGGTTTGAAAAAACAGCATATACTTTTGATTTTCATAACACCATCTTCCACATAGACCTTCACCTTTATATATGTTCTTGCTTTTATCCTCATTTTTATCAATACTTATTATGATATTATTAGAAGACTTTAAATAAGTAACTTTATAACATCTTGGCATAATTGGACCACTATCTAATATATTATCTAATCTCTCTATATTTAATTTATAGGGACTTGAACTCTTCAAAACTAACACCTCTACCTACTAATAATTAATAATATATGTTTATAACATTAATATAGTTACTTATATCTATATAAAAGAACATTTAATTAACTTTTCTATGAGCTAACTTTGTTATATACTTTATTTATATATTACTTTAATTATTGAAAGGATTTGATTTGAATGCTTAGATCCATTGTTTGGTATATAGTATTCTTTGTCACACTTATCTTAGACATTCCTGCTATGATAAGAGTTAAGATGCTAACAAAAAAAGGATTAGAAGAAAAAAGAGATAAACTTGTTTATAAAGTTACTACTACTTGGGCTAGAATCTTATTAAAAGTTGCTGGTGTTAAGGTAACAGTACACGGACTAGAAAATATACCTAATGATACAAATGTATTATATATAGGAAATCATCAAGGAAACTTTGATATTCCAATATACATGAGTCAAATCCCTGGATTAAAAGGATTTGTTTCTAAAATTGAAGTTAAAAAGATTCCTGGAGTTAGAACTTGGATGGAATATATGTATTGCGTGTTTATGGATAGAAGTAGCATAAGAAAGTCTGGAGAAGCTATTATTGAGGGGATTAAAATTTTAAAAAGTGGCCATTCATTAGTAATATTCCCAGAAGGCACTAGAAGTAAAGGCGATAATATGGGAGACTTCAAAGCAGGTAGCTTAAAACTTGCAACAAAATCTAAAGTTCCTATAGTTCCAGTTACTATGAATGGATCTTATAAAATAATGGAGAATAGTAAAAAGAAATGGATAGTTAAGCCATCCCATGTTAATTTATACATTCATCCTGCAATTGAAACAGCTAATTTAACTAAAGAAGAACAAGATGTTCTTCCTACAAAAGTTTATGAGATAATTAAAAGCAAACTTCCACAAAACTAATAATAAAAGAGCTGAAAAACAGCTCTAAACTAAAATATAGAATCATTAAAACTCCTTTTGGAGTTTTTTTCATTTTTTCATTTCTTAATTATTTCATTCCTTCATTTTTTCATTTTAAACTCTATCTGTTGTTTCTTTCAAAATTAATAAGTTTCTCTTGAATATCAGTATGGCTTCCAGCATATCCAATTAACTTTTGATTTTTACCTATAACTCTGTGGCATGGAATAATTATTGGTATAGGATTGGCCTTATTAGCTTGCCCTATTGCTCTGACAGCTTTTTCATTTCCTATAGCTTTTGCTATATCACTATAACTTCTAACTTCTCCATAAGGGATTTTTAATAACTCCATCCATACTTTATTTCTAAAATCAGTCCCATTAATATCAAAAGTTAAATCAAATTCTTTTCTATTTCCAGCAAAGTATTCTTCTAATTGAATAATTTCATTTATACACTTATCCTTA